>NZ_WSNW01000001.1:2036089-2336089 GCF_009767585.1 Coprobacillus cateniformis | reverse complement strand
TATCAATCTCTGATGTCTATAACAGGTATCGGACCTGTCTTTGCAGCAGGTATACTTTCTGAAATTGGTGATATTTCCTATTTCAAAAGTGATGCTTCATTGGCTAAATATGCCGGTTTCCATTGGAAGAAGAATGACTCGGGCAATTTTATTGCTGATGAAAAACATTCAGCGAATTCATGTAATAAATATTTAAAATATTACATAACTCAATCCACACAGATGTCAGTGATGCATGGCTTTGATTATACGACTTCTTTTTATCGTAAGAAGTATAACGAAGCCTCTACACACAAGCATCGTAGAGCACTCGTCCTTACATCAAGAAAACTAGTTCGTTTAATTTATGTCTTGCTACGTGACAGTAAATTATACGTTTCTGTGTCTCATGACACAGTCATTGAGTAATTTGTCAATTTCATAAATTTTTTCATACTTCTTTTTAGTGTACTCTTTTTTAGATGATGGTTTTTGATTTATCTAAAAAAGATTTTATTTATTTTCTTGACATTTTACCGAATGACTTTTTCTATTTTTTCAAATCCAAGACTTAAATCATCTATAATATCATCAATGTGTTCTGTACCAATTGATAAACGAATTGTTGTTGGCGTAATTCCTACTGATAATAACTCCTCTTGACTCAATTGAGAATGAGTTGTAGAAGCTGGATGAATAACAAGTGACTTTGAATCTGCAACATTAGCAAGTAATGAAAACAAATGAAGTGACTCTGTAAATTGTTTAGCTTGCTGTTCAGTTCCATTAAGTTCAAATGTAAATATAGAACCGCCACCACTTGGATAATATTGATTATATAAACGAAGTTGTGTCCCTGTTGATAATGATGGATGATTTACCTTTTTCACAAGTGGATGATTTTTAAGATGCTCAACAACCTTCAATGCATTTTCAACATGTCTTTCCACTCTTAATGATAATGTTTCAAGACCTTGCAACAACAAAAATGAATGAAAAGGTGAAAGACATGCACCCTGGTCTCTCATTAAGGTTGTACGTATTTTCATAATATATGCAATATTTCCACAAGCTTTACTAAAAACAATACCATGATATGATGGATTCGGTTGTGTCAATCCAGGAAATTTATCATTCTGCGTCCAGTCAAAATGACCACCATCAATGATAACACCGCCCATAACCGTTCCATGTCCACCAATAAATTTTGTAGCTGAATGGACAACAATATCTGCTCCATGTTCCAATGGTCTCAATAAATATGGTGTTGCAAATGTATTATCCACAATAACTGGAATTCCATGCTGATGTGCAATATCAGCTATTTTCTCCAAATCTGCAATATCACAATTAGGATTTCCTAACGATTCTAAATAAATTAATTTTGTATTATTTTGGATTGCTTTCTCAAATTGATCTATAGACTGACTATCTACAAAAGTCGTCGTAATTCCTGCTTCTTTTAACGTATTTGCAAATAAATTATACGTTCCCCCATACAAAGATTGCGATGCAACAATATGATCTCCAACTGTTGCAATATTTCTTACAGCATAATCAATAGCTGCTGAACCAGAAGCTGTTGCTAAAGCAGCAATCCCACCTTCCAAAGCTGCAATCCTTTGTTCAAAAACATCATTGGTAGGATTCATCAATCGTGTATAAATATTACCCTCTTCAACTAGTGCAAATCTATTTGCTGCTTGTTGACTATTCTCAAATACATACGATGTTGTTGCATAAATAGGTACAGCCCTTGCCCCTGTTGCTGTATCAACTTTTTCCTGTCCTACATGAAGTTGTAAAGTCTCAAATCTTAATTGTTTTGCCATCATTATATTCCCCTCTTTTTTAATTACCTATATTATCAATAGGTTTATAGGTATTATAGCACTTCATACCTATCTATTCAATAGGTATTACAAAAAAAAGAAAAAGATTCCTAAGAACCTTTTAAATACTATAGTCATTCCCGTCAATTGATGAATTCATTAAATCTGCAAGTGTTATCCCTTCAAAATACTCATCAATCATTTGATCAAGTTTTTGCCACATCGGTAAAGTTTTACATAACTGAGAACGTTCACATGTATTTGGTGAACATTCCAAACACGCAACTGGTGCCAAACTCCCTTCAGTCAATTTAAGAATACTTCCAACTGTATATGTATGAGGATCACGAACAAGTCTATATCCTCCTCCTTTTCCCCTTAAACCTTGTACAAAACGCGCTTGAACTAATATTTTTATAATAATTTCTAAATATTTTTCTGATATGTTTTGACGTTGAGCAATTTCTCTTAATGGTAAATATACTTCACAATCATGTTCTGCTAAGTCCAACATAATTCTCAATGCATAACGTCCCTTTGTTGAAATCATCATTGTTTTCACCTCAAACCTATTATACAACAGGGGTTATAAAAAACAAGTAAAACTAATGAGAGCTAACTTTCTCTTTTCTCCATTCTTTACATTTTTGAAGTCTTGGTGCTGGATCAAATCCCATATCTTTTCCCATTTCAGCACACATTTTACATGGAAATTCGTCACATTCTCCACAATGATGAAGTTGTTTACTTTCACAACATGATTTCACTCCGCACTGACCACCCCAAAATGGGAGTTCCATATGGATACATCCTGTACAATGAACACTTTCTTTTCGTTCACACTCATCACAACAAATACCACACCTTGATTGATACATTTTATTCTCCTCCTAATTCTTGCATTTTTTCTAATGATTCCTCATTTTCAATTTCTTGTTTAAATTCTATACACCATTTTTGTAAAGAATCTAGAACCATTATTTGTTGTTTCATAATCGTTCGCCCAACAAGCGGAATATTTTTCTTTTGCTGTCTTGTTATAGTTATGAAAGATAATGATTCTTCAATATTCTTTTGAATATTTTCAACATATTGCAAAGCTTCTCCTTTAGAAACCTTATTTAAACCTACAATAACAGCATTAAAGTCAAATAAAACCTGAAAACTTTTCTTAGAAAATTCTTCCATCATAATATCGAAATATTCTAAACCTTTCTGCGTTATTTTATAAATTGCTTTTTCAGGATTTTTTCCATTCTTAATAATCTTTTTTTTTAAATAACCACTTTCCTCTAAAACAATCATTCTTTTATAGATAGATGGTGTACTAATTTTAACCCAATAAGATAAATTCCGATATTCTATATGCTTTTGAATATCATAAGCACTTCTTGATTGATCATGAACCAATCCTAATAATACTAAATCTACAGTTGATGCCATAGCAGCCCTCCTATACTATATAGTATACTACTATAACATATATTAATCAATAATATATAAAAATTATATAAGATAAACGTATAGACATCCTTAATACTTATTTACGCATAAAGAAAAGGAACTTTCTTTTTTTAGAAAATTCCTATCAATATCATTAAATAAAGATATTACTAATTATCTATCTTGTTTTTTTATGTAACATATAAATTCCTATGCTGACACTTAATAAAATAACAGTTCCCCATATTTCTATAGCAGTAACATCACCAGTATTTACATCTTGAATTATTTGATTTTAATCTTTAGATTAATTATCTTTATGATTGTTATCAGATAAATCATCTTTTACATGGTCATTATTTAATGAATCATTATTATCAGGATCCAGATTAATAATTGGACTACGTAAAACACGTACTTGACACTTTCCATTTAATTTTTGATTCCATTGATCAATAACTTCATATTCGAGAACATAAATCCCTTCTTGATGGGAATTCAAAGTTCCAATAAAAGTCACATTATTAATTTTATTTCCATCTTCATCTTCAAAAACAAAATATCCTTTTGGATTAAAAAGTGTATCTATTGGTATCTCTACATTATCAGATCCTACTAAAGTTGGTAAAGAACAAACTCTTACCTGACATTGCCCACTCATCTGACCACCCCACTGGTCTGTCACTTGATATGTTAAATGATATATGCCTGCTTTCCTTGTATCTACTTTCCCTTTAAAAATAACATTATCTATCTTATTGCCATCAGCATCCTTAAATATAAATTGATCCTTCCAATTTAATTGATCATTTTGTGGAATGACAATAGAATCTACTTCTACAACTGGTAAAGCCTTATAAATAACTTCAATAATTTTATCACCAGTAATATCTGATTCATCATAATTCCATATCCCTGTATATCCATCTCTTACTGGAATATTAGGGAAAACAAAATCTTCTCCTTCAACATAATATTTTGTTTCCAAAATATTTCCATCACACATAAAAGTAATCTTATGTGTTTTTTTAACAATTAAATCAACTTCTCCACCAATAACAGTTGCAGGGTTATCTTCAATAATATTATAAGAATATTTAATTTTTGATGGAAATGAACGCATCGTAGATTTGACTTTCCATAATCCATGACCTAAATTTTCAAAGTCATCACCCTCTACTTGAATTCTCTCTGCTTCTTTAAATCCTTGTGTTGCAAAATCAACATATTCTCCATCACTTGTACAATATAAAGCAATCCCTATATTCTGATTTCCAAAAGCCCAATATTTTGATGCTGGAGTTCCACATGTTATAAGATTATTTGGATTTTCAAAAGTCACATCAATAAGCTGACAGTTCGTAAAAGTCGAATTACCAATAACTTGGACACTACTAGGAATAATTAATTTTTGTAATGCAGTATAACTAAAAGCAGCACTTTGTATAACTGTTACTGTGTTTGGTATTGTAATTTCTCTCAATTTATTACATTCATAAAATGTTTGTGCATCAATTGTTGTTGCTCCTTTTGACCATACAACAGTTTCTAAAGATTTACAATAATTAAAAGCTTGCTTACCAATACTAGTCACATTATCAGGAATAACTAATGTTTGAATATTACATCTGGAAAAAGCTTTATCACCTATAAATTTTACACTTTCTGGAATATTTAAATTTTTTAGACTATTCCATCCTTGAAACCCCCAATTCGATATTGTTTCAACACTTGAAGGAATCTCAAGTTCTAAACAACTCGTAAGCCCATTAAATGCATATTCAGGGATTTCTTTCAATTTGTTAGGAATATGTAATTTTTGTACACTTGTACAATTTGCAAAAGCATACTTACCGATTTTCTCAATACTATCTGGTAAATTTAATTCTTTTAAACTGATATTATCACGGAATGTATATTCACCTATTTCAGTGACGCTATTTGGAATAACAACACTTTCAAGATTCTGACAATTATCAAATGCATAATTTCCAATGGCTGGTATACCATCCATAATTTTAACACTTTTTAAATACTGATTATTACTAAATGCATTGCGCGTGATAAATTTAATTTTGACACCATCAATAGTTGAAGGAATAACAATATCAGTAATTGTTGATTGATCAACAGTACTTTTAAATCCTAGAAGTGTTCCAAATGTATTTACATTAAAATAACAGACAGTTAATAAGTGACAGCTTTATAATGGGATCACTAGATGAATTCGTACCAGAAGATCATCTCGTCAGACAACTTGATGAGTTCATTAGCTGGGATTTTATTTATGATATATGTGATCCCTTATATTCTGATATAGGAACATCTAGAGTTGATCCCGTTGTTTTATTTAAACTTATGTTTATTAATATCATATTCGGATATCATTCCATGAGAAGAACATGTGAGGAAGTTAAGGTCAATATAGCCTATAGATAGTTTCTAGGATTAAGCTTTGATGAAAAAGTTCCTGATCATTCCACATTCTCACAAAACTATATAAGGAAGTTCAAGAAAAATAATACAGCGATTCAGATATTTGAATACTTCATCAGGACACTTATAGAAAATGATGTCGTAGACCCAAGCATTGTGTTTATAGATGGCACACATCTTAAGGCAAATGCGAATAAGAATAAGTCAGTCAATAAGGAAGTAGAAATAGCAGCGAAAAGATATCAAAAGGAATTGGATGAAGAAATAGATAGAGATAGAGCGGAGCATCATAAGAAGGAAATAAAACGTAAAAAAAAAGAAACACACGACACAAAGGAAATCAAGGTAAGCACAAGCGATCCTGATTGTGGATATTTTCATAAAGGAGAAAAAGAGAAATGTTTTGCCTATAATGTGAATGTAGGATGTGATAGACATGGATATATATTAGGGATGAGCATAGACTCAGGTAATGTTCATGATAGTGTAGCCTTTTATCATTTAAATCTTGATTATGCATATAGAGAACAAATAGAGACAATGGTACTAGATGCAGGATATTCAACTGCACCAATATGTCATAGTGTACATAGCGAAGGAAAAGAAATCATCGTTCCGAGGAAAAGGGCTGCATCAAAAGGAAAAGGATATTATAAGAAATGGCAGTATGAATATAATCAAGAAGAAGATATATATGTCTGTCCATTGGGATGCATACTAAGATACAGTACAACAAATAAAGATGGAAGGAAACAATACAAATCAAATGAAAAACAGTGTAAAAGCTGTCCACATCTGAAAAAATGCACACAGTCAAGGAATTGTACAAAAGTGATAGAAAGACATGTATGGCAAGAGGATTTAGAAGAAAGCATAAAGCTACAAAAGAGTCAAGAAGGAAAAAGAATATATGATCAAAGAAAGCAAACAGTAGAGAGGGAGTTTGGAGATGGAAAAAGAAGACATGGATTAGATTATACATTATATAGAGGACACGAAAGAGTGTACGATCATACACTCCTAACATTTACAGGAATGAATATGAAAAAGTTATGCACATATTATAAAAAACAGAAGGAAAAGTACGCCAAAAAAAAGAGTTTTGGACATCAAAACGAAGAAGTAAAGAGAATAAAAGGACAGAAATAAGGACAGGATAGTCCGATTTTTTTAATATGGAAGAAAAAACAACCAAAAAACATGAAAGCATAAAAAAGATATTTAAATTTTAACGGGGTATACCCCTTACTCCTCAATTTAGCGGGGAGTGTCTTTTTTTTACTCTAAAATTTGTGGGGTGTATATTCATGTCACTTCCTCCCCGCTAAAAAAAGAGTCCTTTCATATGTTATCATTTGTTTGCGAAAACAATCTTAACTATGAAAGGAGAGTGCTTAACTCATGGATTATGATACTATAAACTTATTTGGTTTACAACCTACTGATGTTCAAAATCTATCTATTACTAGAGAAAATGATTTGATCATTATTTCTATTACTCTTACTCAAAAAATTGAAGTCTGTCCTATATGCGGTAGTCTTCATTCTCATGTCAAAGATTATAAACTTAGAAAAATATCTCATTCTCTCTTTAATATGAATAAATCTGTCATTTATTACAGATGCAGAAGATTTAAATGTATTGATTGTGGTAAAACATTTGTTGAATCTAACCCTTTTTCTTCTCGTAAACAAAGAATTTCTAATGCTACCATTCTCGTTGTCCTCAAAGATTGTAAAAGGCTTAATTATACTTTCTCTTCGATTGCTGAAAAAAATCATATATCTCCTTCCACTGTTATCAATATCTTCGATCAATATGTTGATATGAAACCTGCTCATCTTCCTAGAGTTTTATCTATTGATGAATTTTATTTGGGTACTTTCAAAAATAAATTTGCTTGTATTTTCATCGATTGGGAATCCGCTCAAATCATTGACATTTATCCAAGCAGAAAGAAATATGACCTTTATTCATATATGCAATATATTGATAAAAAGGACTTTGAAAATGTTCAATATGTCAGTATTGATATGAATACAACTTATAGAGATTTTGCTTATCATCATTTTAAAAATATCGTTGTCATGGTTGATTCTTTTCATGTCGTTAAAAACATCAATGATGCTCTTAAAAATTTAAGAATACATATCATGTATAAGTATGATAAAGATAGTGTTGAATATTATCTTCTTAAACATTGGTATTATCTTCTTATGATGAGAAAAGGTGATATTGAAGATAACTTACCTAAATTTAATAAGAAAATTGGATATATGATCAACAAACCTCAAATATTGTCATTGATACTTGATATAGATCCTTTACTAAAAAAAGCTTATCTTTGGAAAGAAAATTATTTAGACTTCAATGAGGATTATACATTTGATACTGCTTCTATAAGATATGATGAATTATATAATGAACTTAAACAAATGCGTATCAACGAATTCAAAGATGTCATAAGTTTTCTTGAAAATTGGAAAACAGAAATATTAAACTCATTTATCTACATAGATGAAAGAAGAATATCAAATGGTCCTATTGAATCTATCAACGGAAGAATAAAAGTACTTATGAAAACATCATTAAAATATAAAAATTTTGAAAGATTAAGAAACAGGATCATGTTTTGCATCAATAAAAATTCACTACCATTAATGACAAATGAAAAAAACTCACATAAAGTAGAAGGCAAAAAAAGAGGAAAGTATAAAAAAAATAAATAACCAAAAAAAGAATTGTTTTCGCACAATAAAAGGTATCTAAGACCCCGCTAGATTTTAGACACCTTTTTTCAACTATAAATAAAGTGGGGAGTTAATACTCCCCGCTAAATTATAGAGTCTTATTTTGACAAACCCCGCCAAAATTTAGAGACCCCATAAAAAAGACCATCAATAAACAGACTTGTTTGTCAACAGTCTGAAGAGGAACCATGACATTAGTCATGGTTCCTCTTTATAATTCAAATCATTTTCTTTTTAATATTTTTAATTTACTTTTTTTAGATTCATAATAGCTGAATTAATAAGTTGTGTTGCTTTATTAACTTCAGATTGTGTAGGATATTTTGAATCTAATATAGCTTGTGCTTCTGTAATTGCTTTATTTAAGTTTGCTATTGAATGTGCTGTATAGACATTTGTTTGACTCAGCAATTCTTTTGCTTCTTTCAATCTAGGAGCAACTTGAGAATCAGTTAAAATTTCTTCAAAAGTTATAGATATCTCAATAGAACTTCTACCACTCTCTTTAATATATTTAGCTGAATATGCTTTTCCTTCATCAACTTTTAATGATGGATTTGTCCATTCATACCCTTGTGGAAGTTCAACTTCACTTAATTCACGATTTGAAAAAGCAGTAATTCCTTGTTTGCCATATAAGTTAATAGCACTTAAATCATTTCTATCCAAGACTGTTAATGTAGCAACTTGTCTTTGAAGTTTATGAACTGGAGTAACTTTTCCACTAAATTCTGCATTTTTAGGATATGCTGTATAGTATATATTATATACTCCAGGTTCCAATAATTTTAAACTATCTACATCATCAACACCTTCACATCTCAAGAATGCTCCTGATGTTTTGCTATCTCCAGAATTATTAAACATAAATTCATCTTCTATTGAATAATCTACAACATATTCTTTATCACCAACATTTGTTACAGTAATTCCTTCTACCAAATCAGGTGTTTGTCCTTCTATCATAGAAACATTCTTAATTCCTTGCATAACTGGACTATCATTGTAATATTCATCATGAGATTCCTTTTGTTCACTATTTTGATAATAACGAACCCAATCAATTGCAAATTCTGTATTATCTTCTGCTAAATGATTACCAGCATTTTTTGCCCAGTTTCCTCCAGTTGCTAAATTCATCTGGATATATTGTGGTTTATTAAAGCATGCTTGTAAAGCTCTAATTCGTGCATCACTTTGATCATATTCTATTGTGCTGTAAATTTCACCATCTAAATACCATTCTATTCTATCTTCTGACCAATTAATTCCAAATATATGATACTCATCATTAAAGTCATCATCCATACCAATAGAACGTCCTAATTCATATGGTGAATAACTTCCATCTTTATCTGCATCTCCATTTGCATAATAGAAATGTGGTGTTGCATAAACAACTTTATTACTTTGATTTTCTTCATTTGTTTCATCAGTTCTAATTGTTCCACCAATCATTTCCATAATATCAATTTCGCCACAAGCTGGCCATCCATAACCTTGACGACTTGAGATATCACCATCTAAATTGAAATCAGCACCTAATGTCCAGAATGCAGGGAATGCTCCCTTACCTTTTGGTAATTTAGCTTTCATTTCAATTCTTCCATAAAGAAATTCTTTTTTTCCATGAGTTCTAACACTCCCTGAATTATAAATAACTTTACGGTTACCTCTTGGATTTATGTATTGATCTTCAAGTTTTCTATCTGTTACTTTTAAAACAAGATTTCCATCTCTAAGGAATACATTATCCTTACTATCTGTATAATGTTGTTGTTCATTACCACGAACTCTACCTAATTCATATCCCCAAATATCTTGATCTAATTCTTGACCATTAAAATCATCTTCCCATACATAACTATATTCAGCAGCTTGATCGATTTGAGTTAATGTTACATTATCAATATCTACAATAGCATCTCTACCAACAACATTCTCATCAGTCCATTTAACAAGCCCAACAGCAACATCATATTGATCACCTGCTGTAAATTCGATTGTTTGTTTTTGCCATTCTCCATTTGTATATTGAAGTGCTTTTTCAGCAACTTGTCCACGATTTGTTTCTACTGTTTTATTATAGCTATATGATGAATTTTTAATTGTAAGGAAAGCACCTCTTAATGTGCTTGTATCACCAGAACCATTATAACTTACTCTTACATCAGCAGTTAATCTATATTTTTTCCCTGGTTTTACATTCGCATATTGTAAGAGGAACCCATCAGACACTCCTTGTCCCAATCTTCCTAAACGATTACCATTTTCAGTAACTATAGAACCATTATTAGCTTTCCAAACTGTATTTGTTTTTTCAAAATCACCACTACTAATTAAACTTAATGGATCTAATTCATCGGCTATTTTACTTGTTTGAGCAGTTACATCTCCAATAATAGAATAACCTTGTGTTAATAAAGTTGTCATTAATGTTACAGCTATTGCTGCTTTTCCTACTTTTACTATATTTTTATTCATATATGACTCCTTTCTATCTTGTCTCTTCTTTTTTCTTTTTACTTACAACAAAGTAAATAACAGCTGCAATTCCCATACATCCTATTAACATTTCGACAGAACGAGTACTATCAGATGTATTCACTTGAGAAGATGATGTCTTATCATCTTGATTCATTGGATTATCTGTATTTGGATTTTCAGAACCATCTGGTTTATTTCCATCTGGTTTTGTAGAATCACTAGGTTTTACTTCAGATGTTTTTTCTTTATCAACTACCATTATAAATTCAGAGAATAAATGACTTTCAAAAATAACCTTACCATTTTCCTTTGTTGTATAAAGAGTATCAATCGTTTTTGAACCATCATCATTTTCATGTAATCTATAGATCGTTACTCCTCTATCATTAAATTTTTCATCTAAATCAATTTCAAAATCTAACAATAATGATGTTTCATCAAGTCTTGCAATTTCTCTTTTCTCAGAAGTATTTTGGCTATCTTTCGCATAAATAGCTAGACTTACATCTAAATATTGACCGATTTCTGTATCTTCATCTTTTTCAATATCTTTAAGATACTCATTAAGTTGAGTCTTATCTGTTGTACTTAAATCTGACACTGGAAGTGCAGATGATTCTGCAACAACTTCCACATAACTTCCTTTCTTTAATTCCTTTTTAACAATATCTAAAGCCATTGCATCATTCTTTAATACTTTTTCAGCTTCTTCTAAATCTTTAAATCCAACAACAACTTTATTGACTTCATCTTCAATTGTAACTGGAGTAATATTGACTGTATTATTTTCATAAGCAATCTTAATCAATTCTTCAATTGCAGTCATCAAATTCTTTGTTGCTTTATCTACTTCTTCCTGAGATGGTCTTGCAGCTTCATTAATCATATTTGCTTTTTCTAATGCTTTTATATATTTGCTAACAGATGAATTTGTATATTCTTGGAGATTAATAGTCTTTGTACTTTGAATAGCTTTTATAAGTTCATCTTTATTTACTGCTTCTGTATAACCAGTAGTTAAATCTATAGCTTCCTGACTTGTTAAAATTTCTTGAGTGACTAACACATATTCAATTTCACCTTTAAAATTAGTTATTCCATTTTGTCCACCAATTGAAACACTATTAATTGAAGACGTTATCTGTGAGAACATTTCAAAAGAACCTGTATTATTTACTTTTACTTCCTGCCCATCAACAGTTAAACAATATTGATAAGAATCAATAGACAATACCAATGTATGCCATTCATCCTGACTTAAAGTATTATTGATAAATCCTGCCTGTGACCCATCTTTTCCATAAATAATTTTTAAGATATTATTATTCATAATAACTAAAGAAGCATATGTTCCATTTCCTTTTAATTCAGAAGTGGCAGTATTGATACCAAATAATGCACTATTACCACTATCTGTTGAAGAACGTTTAAATTTAACAATAATTGATCCTGTCTTCATTAATTTTAAATCTTGTAATGAATGATTATCAGAATTGATATCACTATCTTGCAAAGTTTCAACTCTTTGTCCATCAAATGTTTGATTTCCTTCTTCAAATATCTTATTGATAATAGAATTATTCTTTAATCCATCAAAGCTTACCTGAGTGTCATGTAAAATTTGTTCATCTAAAATTCCATCATTGTTTTTAGCAGTCACTTTGTAATAATAATCTTTACCATATCCACATTCATAAATAAATTCATTTTGATTTTGAGAAGCACGTATTGTTTTAATGACTTCATATGTTCCATTTTCTTGGTCTGAAACAGAGATAACATATTGTTCTGCTGATGCTACATCATTCCAGCTTAGTCTCACTGTACTATAACGAGAAGTAATCTCTGCATCCAAATTATCTTTAATAAATGTAGATGTTCCTGTCACACGCATTTCAGCAATACTTGCAACAGCATTCTTTTGTGTCGTTGTAGAAGGTTTTGCTGCACCTTTAATGACTAATTTCACATATTTTATATTTAGTTTTTCAGCAAATGAAATAGATTTCCATCCATCAGATGCCATCCATGTTCCAGCTGCTACTTTATCATATGTATTTCCATCTGAACTCACATAAACTTCATAACTTGTAATTCTACCTTCATCATTGCCTTGTCTTGGTAAATATCTTATACCATTAACAGTTGATGGACTTTTTAAATTCGCTATAAAATATGCCCCATTCCCATTTACATTTGTTGTCCAATATGATAAAGAATCATCATCAAGTGCATTTAAAGCTTTTGTTGACTTGATTGTCGCACTTCCTCTAGCATTAGCTAATGGGATATCTTTTGCTTTATCTGCTTGGTTATTTCCAATATAAGCAATTGTATAAAGTTTATTATTATTCTTTTCTTTATCAAAAGACTGACCATAGACAGTATCTATTATTGCATCATTTTCAATAGAAACCGCAATTTCTCCATTATCATTATCTTTAACAACATATTTAAAGATTAATTCATTTGTTCCTGAACCAGAAACATATTCTGCAGTTGCATTTGTTCCATTAATCTTCAAATCAAGTTGACGTGTTTGACCATTCACCATAAAAACTGTCTGATCAAAAGTCACTTTAATTGCCAATTCATCATTAGCTTGAACAACTTTATTTTCATTATCAATCTTTATGCTTTTGACTTTAGGTGAGAAAACATTCACTTTATTTTCAGTAAGGTAATCAAAGTTTACTTTCATATACTGCATAATATAGCCTTCTTTTTCATATACGATACCAAGATGATTATCATCAATTTGAACTAAACTAGAATATGCAAATCCTCCATCATCAATTGTTTTATCATATTTAACATTTAATTCATCACCTTTTATTTCACATAATCTAATATGTCCTACTTTTCTTGATTTTTTTGTATCATGTGGTAACGTTTTTGTACTATATTCATTTCCACTAGCATTAGAAATCGCAATATATTCTTTACTGCCTTTACCATCTAAATCTGCTTGAACTGTAATTGCTGATAATTGACAATATGGTTCACGAATATCAGTATCATAAACTTGTCCCCAAGTTTCTCCATAATCCTCACTTATCGCATATTGAACAACTCCATAATCTCTATCTGCATCAAGAAAAGAAGTATTTCTCATAAATTGAACTAATCTGCCATCATTTAATTGTACAATTTGACTTTCTGTCAATTCATATGTAGAATCACCTTTTTGATTATTTAAAGTTTGTGAAGTAATTGTTCTTTCTTCATCTGTTCCTTTATTTACAATTCTTCCATCATTAGGAGATTCTCCTCTTATCCAAGTCTTTCCACCATCATCACTATAAATGTTTGCTGAACTTTGACTACCTAAATTTGTTCCAACTCCATTTGTTGTGTAATAAATTGGGAAGATTAAACGAGTTGAACCATCAGCCTTTTTAGCTTTAATACCAGCACCAGGCCCTGTTCCCACAAATTTCATATAATCTTCTTTAATATATGGTGTTAAATCTCTTGGTTGATCCCAAGTTTCCCCATCATCTGTGCTTGTAAACATCCAAACATAAACAGTTTTTAAAACATGTAATTCTCCACTTTTTGTTCCTGAACCATTTAAATAAATATTTCCAACATTAACACCTTTCTTCAATAATTCTCCATTACTTGTACTTGTTAATGTTTCTGCATTATATCCTTGTACAACATAATCAGTTCTATTTCCTCTTCCATCATAAACAACACCATTTTCTTTAACTGTATATCGGTTATTTTGTCTATCATAAAGATTTAAATACCATTTTCCTTTAATCTTTTCATATGCGCTTGTTGAAGTTGCATCTATAGCTCCATTTGACTCTGGACAAATATCAACAAATAAATATGTTGTTCCATCAGCATGTAAAAGAACAGGATCTATAGCAACTGCTGATTGAGTACGTCTAGAATTTGGATAATATCCATCTTCAATAAAATCTCTACTCTTATCAAAATTACTATTTGTAGGCATATCTATAACAACTTTATTTTCACCCCAAGTTTTACCATCATTTGTACTGATTCTTACTGCTGTTGCAATATCTCCCCAGTCATTATAATGGTACTTTCTGGCATCAGCTGCTGCTATAAGTTTTCCACTATCTGTTTTCACAATGGAAGGAATTCTATACATACTGACAGCCACACCATCTGGATCGTCGCTTTCTTCTCCTGAATTAATTTTTGTTCCTTTTTCCCACAACTTTGTCATTTCTGGGAGTTCAACAACATCTGTTGGTGTATGTAGCTCTTTGATTTGATCATCATTAATCACTTGATCATGAATCTGAACTATATCCATTGATCCATTCATAGGATATTTTAGAGGGTTAGTGTCCACCACCACTACTCCACCTAAAGTAACAATATTAAATCCATCTTTAACTTTATTAAAGTGAGTATACTCAACATTGATATTTCCAACATTCTGACCATCTAAATAAACTGTCATGTTTGAATTTGTAGTATCAGTTTCCTTAAATGTATAAGTGAGTGTATGCCAGTTTGTATTGTTCAATATATTTGATTCTAACGAAATACTAGAAGTCGCAATATCAGGACCAAAATTACTTCTTCGCTCAAATAGAATCTGATCTGCTGTTTCACTATTCCTTTTAACTCCTAAAACAGCATACTTATTTGAAGTTTCTGTTGTTGATAGACTTAACAATCCAACAGCTTCGCTACCATTTTCAATCTTATTGTTAAATTTAAATCTTAAAGTAATACTCCCTGATTTCATTGCAGATTTAACTTTTGTTAAATTTTCTGATGTATTGATATCTGTACTTTGTGCTGTTGCATTAGCAAGATTACCTTCTAGTTTTTTATTTTCTAATTGTATTATTGGTTCTATCGTATTCTCTGCAAAAGAGTTTGTCACTCCAGCAATGATTGAGAATGATAACACAGCTGCCAATAAAACTTTAATCGTTTGATTCTTTTTCATTGGTTATCCCTTCCTTCTTTTTTAATATGATTGGTATGATGAGTGCTGCAGCCAGTAAGACAATATATAATTCTGACTGATATTCATCTGATGTTTGTACTTTGTTTACGAATAGAGAATGTTGTTTGTTATTATCTACTTGTGTATTTGTATTCCCGTGATTTGGTTTATTATCATCTTGAGATGGTTCTTCAACTCCATCCTCTTTCTTTTCATATATAAAACTATATTGACTTCCTACTTGACCATTAAAAGTAATTTTATTTCCATTTCTTTCAAAAGCAACTTTTGGATACTCGTCTTCTATATTTTTAACCAAATAGAATGATTTCACTTCATCATTTAATAATTGATCAGGAATATCAATTGTGACTTTTATCAATGTATTTGTATTATCAAACTCATAAACTTCTTCATCATCTACCATTAATAAAGCTTTTAAACTATAAATTCCTAATTTATTTTCAATTCTCATACGTGCTCTTTGTCTCTGTTCAACAAAAGCAAGCTTAACCACAATCTTTTGTCCCTTATCTGAAGCTTCTTTAATGATAGCTTGAGCTTTTACATCATTTCTAATCATTAATTTGAATTGATCTATATCATCTACTAATAAATCATTATCTAATTCTACTTCTAATTGTGATGGTTTCACTAATTGTTCAATAGCATCATTTAATGCAGTCATTGCATCATCTATTTCTTTTATTGTTGGATTTGTTTTTTTATAAACAGTTTTAGCTGATGCTAAGGCTTCTTCAAATATTTCCTTTGAACTTGTTGTATATTCGCTTAAATCTTTTTTATCACATTCTTTAATCAACTCATTTAACTGTTCTTTATCAGTTAATTCAATATCCTGTAATATATAAGAAATCAATTCTGCTTTTGTAATACTACATCCAGAGACTGACACTTTATATTCTTGATGAGAAGGCAAGCCATCAATAGTTAATATGCCATCATCACCAACAGTTTCATATGTCTTTGTTCCTATTTGAACTGTTAATTTTATATCTTTAACTCCACTTAACTGATTTGTATTAAACGATATTGAATTTTTAGTTTTATCAAAATGTAAGTTTGTTGTTGTATTCTTTACAGTATTAAATGGCATTGTTATAAAAGTGTTAGGTATAAATGTATCTTCATCTAGAATACCAATTCCTTCAATAAATTGATGTGTCATCATTAAATGTCCATTAGCGCCTGGATGAAGTGCGCCTTTTGTAAATGCCCAATTATCACCATAAATATGATATTGATCTTGATACATATATGGATATTTACTCACAATATCATAAAATGGCGTATACTGATCTATAAAAATACAATCCCTTTCATATGCAACTTCTTTCATAACTTCTGTAAACTCTTTACATTTTGGATCTCTATCCGTCCATTGTGTTGGTAACGGTGATCTTAAAACAACAATGTCTGTTTTTTCCTTTGCCTTATCAACAAGTGTTTTTAAATTTGTTTTATAAAATTCTCTTGTTCTTACTATATCATTTGTTCCTAACATAATAGAAATTACATCAGGATTATAATCATTCAACCTAGCTTGAATATGTTTTAATGTTGAACTATCTGTATCTTTTTCATTTGCTCCATTAACTGTTGCTCCTGAAACAGCTGTATTAATAACTATATCTTTGCTTCTTTTTAAATCATCTTTTAAATATTTTTCAAATGATTGAGCAACTGTATCTTGTCCTAGGGTATAAGCAGCCCCATGTGTAATAGAATCACCCATAAACAACCATGTCAATGAATCATCATTTTCCATCTTTGTTTTTAATTGTTGTTGTAAAGTTGTTAATGTTTGTTTTTTTACACTTGCCTGTTGACCATTTCCAATAGTACCACTCATTGTTCTGATTTGTACTTTGCCATCTCTTGATTGAATTTTTAAACTATATTCTGTCCCTTTTTCCAATGAAGAAATACTAAATTTATGATTGACTTCATCAGTTATCGTTTTATCATTCAATGTTAAAGTATATACCCATTCTTGAATATCTTTATATTCTGGTATTTCAACCTCTAAAGAATTATCAGTACTTTGAATACTAGGTACAATGTCTTGAGCATATGTTTCTACTGTATTCATATTTTTAAGATTAAAATCAATACCTTTTGTACAAGGATAAAGGCTTGTTGTTTCGATAGTTGCCTCACTTAATTGTTCACCGATTTTATAATGACCACTTTGATTTAACAATCCATTTTTTAATGAATCTTCTGTTACATCATGATCAACGACAACTATTCTTTGATCATTCTTTGCTGTTGTAAATTCTGCTACAACGTCATCAACTGCCTGACAATATTTTTGAATTACTTGATCTGTTTGTGTATTATAAACAGTATGTGGTTTTTGGATGACTGCAAAGCCTTGATTATTTTTCAAAGATAAAGATGAATTGATAAACGTTTTTAATGCTTCTTTAAAGCCACTTACATCATCTTGACTATAATCCTCTTTTCCAACCATATAGGCCATCGCTTTAGGATTAAACTCATTTTTATATGATTCGAAATTATTATTTATATCTGTTAATGTTTGCCCTTTTCTCCCTGCATTCATTACATAGCGTTCTCTTTCAATAATATCACTTGTTTTGGTCCATCTTATATATTCCTCAAAATGACTCACATAATTTCTCATGCCTTGAACTTGATCATAACTTCCCTGAACCTCTTCACCACCAACAAACAACCATGTATTATCTGCATTTTTATTAAACATATTGCTTATTTGTGACCCTAATGATACATTTTTATTCAATTTGGCTGTAACAGCTGCTGTATAAGCCTTTGTTTCTTCGTCGGACATCACTTCATCTGTAATTGTGACATAAGCGATTTCACCTTTAAATCTAGCTACCTTTATACCATTATTTACAGCTCCTCCAATTGTTAAATAGTCTAATTTTGTAATAGAACTATTATTTAAAAAGTTAAGCAAATAATTACCATTATGATCATAGTCAAATTGAGTTTGCTTTTTTTCACCATTTACTCTATTTTTAAAATAAGAATTTTGTCCTTCAGTCTGTACCGATAAACTATAAGTAGTCCAATCATTTTCAGCAATTGCTTCTTCTAGACTATATTTAACAGTACTACTAAAATTATATCTTATTATATCTTTTGTTCCTTGCATAAAACTAATGCAATTAGCAGGATTTGAACTATCATTCACGTAATGACCACTAGCTGTTACAGCACTTTTATCTTTAATATTTAATAGAATTTCTCTATTTTTAACAGTCTTCTCTTCATCTGGTTTAAAAGAAATTAAAACTGTCCCTTTCTTTAATTCTTGTAATAAACTAATATTATGAGAAAATTCAAGAACCGTATTCCCATCAAATTTTTCTTTTCCACCTGATAAAGAAACATGAAAATTATTTGTTTCGTCCCTGGCATGTCCCTGCACCGCTTCAATACCAGTCTTATATGAATCTTTAACAATAGATGATTGAATACTTTCATCATCATTACATTTGATAACGTATCTTTCTTGTGTATTGACTCCAGCAGTTTCATCAATATATTCTTGACCTGTTACTGTTGTTATAAGAGAAAGTTTCGTGTCATCATCACCAACTTTATAAACATTATATTTGTCATGACCACTCACATTATTCCAGGAAATACGATTAGAACTATAACGTGCTTCTACCCTGGCATTAATCGTTTCGCTCGCATAAACATTCGAGGGCGACATTCCAATAATCATACTACTAATTAAACTCATAAATAAAACTTTTCTAATTTTTACCATATTTTACCTCCTCTAAATCAATGTTATTTCAATTTCATTATACTTTGACTAGTTAAAAAGTCAATATATTTACTAAAAATAATAATATTTTTATTATTATTTCACTTAAGTTTTAGTTAATTTTACTGTCGTTTTATGAAAATATAGTATTTTTTATAAATTATGATATAATTAATATATTATAGGAGAAGATATAAATGGCTAAATTAAAAGACGTAGCTCAACTTGCAAATGTATCTATAGCCACTGTTTCACGTATTTTAAATAATGATGAAACGTTGAGTGTTACGGAAGATACAAAAAACTGTTCTTGAAGCAGCTAAACAATTACAATATGTTGTTAAACCTAAAAAAAGTCCAAAAGCGACTTTTGCGATTATACAATGGTATTCAATTCAAGAAGAAATATGTGATCCTTATTATCTTGCTTTAAGACAAGGCGTAGAGAATTTCTTAAAATCTCAACAAATTGCTGTTAAACGTATTTTTTCAGATGATATTAATCTTTTTGAATCTTTTTATGATGTTAGTGGTATTATCTGTTTAGGGAAATTTAGTATTGAATATATTCGTAAATTAAAAAATTCATGTAAGAATCTTGTTCTTTTAGATATGGATTTAGTAAATCCCTGTAGTGAAGCATGTATTGTCTTAGATTTTGATGATGCAATGAAACAGGTTGTAGATTATTTTCATATTTTAGGTCATAAGAAGATTGGTTTTTTAGGAGGTATTGAACAAAGTGATGATAATCATACATATTTTGATGTACGTCGTAGTTCTTTTGAAAAATATTGTCAAAATTACCAAATGGAATATCAAAAATATATACGAGAAGATAAATTTACAAGTGAATCTGGATATCAAATGATGATTGAAATGATTCAATCAAATGATTTACCTGATGCTATTTTCGCAGCTAGTGATCCTATTGCTATAGGGGCCTTGCGTGCTCTTCTTGATAGTAAAATTAAAGTTCCTGAAGATATTTCTATTATGGAATTCGATAATATTGAAGCAACAAATTTCACTTCCCTACCGTTAACAACAATTCATGCTCCCGCTTATGAAATGGGACAATTAGGTGCTAAATTATTGTATTATTCATATTTAAATAACAGTTGCCCTAATCCTATGCGGATTCAGTTACCTTGTTATTTAATCGAGAGAGAATCATGTAGTGAAAATAAAAAAAGAATCTTTAAATTTCTTCTATCCAATTGTTAATGTTAATAAAACTATATTTCATTTTCTTTTCCCACTCTGTAGGTATCATAAGAATTTGTTTTATAGTTTTTTGTTTTAAGAAAAAAAGAAGTTCCGAAGAACTTCTCATTCATTATGCTTTATTTACACTTCCAAATAATTCCATTTTTTCTTTTACACATTCTTGAATTGCAGCAGCACCTGGTGCTAATAATTTACGAGGGTCAAATCCTTTACCTTCTAAATCTTTACCTGCTTCAATATATTTACGTGTAGCTTCTTGGAAATATAATTGACATTCAGTATTTACATTGATTTTAGATACTCCTAAAGTAATTGCTTTTTTAATCATATCTGCTGGAATACCAGTACCACCATGTAATACTAAAGGCATTGTTCCTGTTTCTTTTTGAATAGCATCTAATGCTTCAAAATCTAAACCTTCCCAGTTAGCTGGATATTTTCCATGGATATTTCCAATTCCTGCTGCTAAGAAATCAATTCCTAAATCTGCAATCATTTTACATTCCTTAGGATCGGCAACTTCACCTTTACCCACAACACCATCTTCTTCTCCACCAATTGAACCAACTTCTGCTTCAACTGATACACCTTTTGCATGGCATAATTCAACGATTTCTTTTGTTTTGGCAATGTTTTCTTCGATTCCATAATGAGAACCATCAAACATAATTGAAGAGAATCCAGCTTCTAATGCAGCTTTAGCTCCTTCATAACTACCATGATCTAAATGTAAAGCAACTGGTACAGTAATTCCTAATGAATCTACCATTGCACTTACCATAGCAGAAACAGTTTTAAATCCAGTCATATATTTAGCAGCTCCTTCAGATACTCCTAAAATAACTGGTGATTTTAATTCTTCTGCAGTTAATAAAATTGATTTAGTCCATTCTAAGTTGTTGATGTTAAATTGACCAACAGCATAGTGTCCTGCTTTTGCTTTTTGTAACATTTCTGTTGCTGAAACTAATCCCATATTTACAATCTCCTTTTCAATTTTTTACAACTCTATCATACACTGATTTCATTGAAATTTCCATAATTATTGACTATTTTTATAGATTTAAGCCCTTACAGTAACTTTTATTTCTTTTATAGCACTCTCTAATTGTTCCAAAGCCTGTTTTAAAACACTTCTAGGGCAAGCAACATTAAATCTTTCAAAGCCATCCCCACCAGTTCCAAAGATATAACCTTCATCTAACCATAGGTGTGCTTTCTTCAACATAAAATCCTCCAGTTCTTGATTATTCATACCAAGACTTCTCATATCTACCCAAACAAGATATAATCCTTGAGGATCAATCACTTTAATTTCTGGAAGATGTTCTGCAAAGAAAGTTTTCATATAATCAATATTACCTTGTAAATAAACTAAGAGTTCATCAACCCACTTTGCCCCATAAGTATAAGCAGCAATGCATGCTTCTAATCCAAAAATATTTGGATCACTTATTCCTGATGCTATCTTTTCATCAACAAATTTTTTTCTCATATCCTCATTGGCTATTATAATATTAGATGTTTGTAAAGCTGCCAAATTAAATGTTTTTGATGGTGATGTACAAATAATTGTAAAATCTTTAAATGATTGATCAACATTATAAAAAGCAATATGTTGATTATCTCCATAAACAAAGTCCATATGAATTTCATCACTTACAACATAAACATGATGTTTTTTACAAATCATACCTATTTGATATAATTCATTTCTTGACCAGACTCTTCCAATTGGATTATGAGGATGACATAAAATAAACATTTTTACATTATTTTGCACAATTTGCTGTTCAAAAACATCAAAATCACATATATATTGTTTTCCATTAAAAGATAAAGGACATTCTATAACTGTTCTACCATTCAATTGAATAGATGCATCAAATGGATAATAGACAGGCTTCATAATCATTACATTATCTGATGGTTTTGTATAAGCTCTCACCGCCAATTTTAATGCTGTTACAATTCCTGGTGTAGGAATAATCCAATCTTTCTCTACATGAAAATCATGTCTCGTCCCTAACCAATGAATAACTGATTGATAATAAGAGTCAGTTGGTGCTGCATATCCAAAAATTCCATGTTCTGCTCTTTTTATTAATACCTGTTTGACTTCAGGTAATGTTTCAAAATCCATATCAGCAACCCACATAGGGATAATACGTGTATCTTGAGCTTTTTCTCGATCATATTTAATACTATTTGTTTGTCTTCTATTTACAATTTTATCAAAATTATACATTATCTCTTAGTACCTCTTTTCTTTGAAATTGTTCTTTGGAAAAATGGAAAAGTGTAAGACCTAAAGCCATTGATAAATTCAATGAATCAATAGTTTCACTATGTGGTATAAAAACACTCTGACCATAATTCAAATAAGTATCATCTAAACCACTGCTTTCATTCCCAAACACTAATGAATGAACATTATTTGTAGATATTTGATGTATATTTTTGGCACCTTTTAACATGAATGGATAAAATTCATGATATTTATATTCTTGATAATATGATTCAAAATTATCATAATACTGTATATTGAGATGAAAAATAGCCCCCATAGATGCACGTATCACTTTTGGATCAAAAATATCTACTGCTGGACGTATAATAACCAAATGAAGGTATCCAAACCCCAGCATAGTTCTCATCATTGTTCCCATATTTCCCATATCCATTGGGTTTACCAAAACAACATGATTTCCTTCCTGAATTTGATCTGAATATTTTTTAAAAACACCAATTGCAAAACAATTGTTTTTAGGACTTAATTTATCTATTGTCTTATCATGGATTTCTATATGTATATGATATTGTTGACACAGTTCTTGAATTAATGGATAACCTTTATTTTGAATAATAGAAGAATGTACAACAACTCTTATGACATCTTGAGGTCTTTTTTTTAATAATTCAATTGTTGGAAACACGCCTAAAGTGTAAGATGTTTCATCATTCTTTTTATATATTTTCATAATTTTCTCTACTTTCCTTTTCATTTGACTGATTCAAAATCTCACTTGCGACTTGATAATAAGCCAATGATTTTTGATGATCCTTTTTCACATATCTTCCTAATTCATATAATTGTCCCAATAACAAACATGCATCTCGACTTCTTAACTGAGCTGCCTGATGTAAATATAACAAAGCTTTCTTTTCATCTTTTTCAACAACAAGCCCATCAAAAAGCATCATTGATAATTGATAAGTACTCTCTTTGTGCATAAAAAAGTACCCATATTCAAAATAGTGATAAGCTTTCTTTAAATCTATCTCTACACCTAATCCCATTCTTAAACATAAAGCAGCTCTATACAGACACTCAACCTGAAACAATTGTGCACCTTCAAAATAAGCCTCAAAGGCTCCAGCAAAATTTCTTTGTTCTTCTAAGAGCAGCCCTTTATAAAGGTATGCCTCTTCAAGATGACTTCTAGATAAGTGCTCATAAGCTTTCTTAGCATCATATTCAAAATACTGACCTAACATATAAAACGTACCAAGTCGATAATCAGTTAAATCATCCTGACGACTATGATAGTACATCATTGCTTTTTCAATATCTTGTTCAATACCATATCCATGTTCATACATAAACCCTAAATAATATGCACCACAATCATCCCCATGACCATAAAGATATGAATAAATTTCAAAAGCCTTCTCATAATCCTGCGAAACTCCAAAACCTAGGAAATACGTTTTTGCAATAATAGCAAGTTGAGGATAATCCTGACGTTCATATGCATCCTGTAATAAACTTAACATATCAGGAATTTCAAAATAATAACTAATCTCAGTTATAACTGTTTCAAAAACTGCCACGATAAAGATAGCTTCTTTTTCTTCACATTCTATGTTCTCCATTAAGTATTTGACATATCCATTACGATATATATCTTCATCAAAAATCATTGCATCATATATGCCAGTTTGAAAACCACGGATAATCCAAAAACACTCATCTAATAAATCTGGTGCTTCATCATTTAATGCTTCTTCAAAACGCTCTTCTTCAAAACGGATATTTTCACCATAATGATCAAATACATCTAAAATCACCTGAATTATACGAATATTCATAGTTCATCCTTATTAATATCTTGAAGTGTTTTTAATTCTTTTTGTGCATTTTCTCTTAAAGATTCAAAATGAGCTTTATCATAAGAAGCACCTTGATCAATAAATGTAATTAATTCATTATACTTTTCAACAATCAATTCAAATAATGACTCCTTAATTACATAATCTAATTCATTATGAGCCTGCATAGTCAATTGATTTACTGACTTATACTGTTCTTTAAATAAAGCATCATAATCCACCTTTTGTTTCTTAGAAAATAATCCCATAAGTCATACCTCCTTCACTTTTTCTATTATACCAATATTCCCAAGTAAAAGTAAACATGTTATAATGCTTAAAAAGGAGTGAGACTATGCATAAATTAGCTTGTCCGAAGTGTCATCAAACACTTCAATTAGAAGAAAAAACGTATAAATGTAATCAAAATCATTGTTATGATATTGCTAAAAATCAATATATTAATCTCTTATTAAATCCAGATAAATCATGTAATAATCCTGGTGATAATAAAGAAAGTCTGTTATGTCGTAAGAATTACTTAAATCAAGGCTATTATGATGTTATTCTCAATGAAGTTGTTTCTTATATTCGTCATCATTATCAACCTAATATGCATATTTTAGATTTAGGTTGTGGTGAAGGATATTATACTTATCGTATGAAACAAGAATTAGGTGATGATTGCACCTTCTATGGTTTAGATATTTCTAAAGATGGAATTCAAATGGCTACAAAATATACAAAGGATATTTATTGGATTGTTGGTAATTCAAAGAATTTACCTATTCAAGATCATTCACTTGATGTCATCACTGCTTTATTTACTGTTGTAAATGAGTCAGAAATTAAAAGATGTTTAAAAGAGAATGGTTATATGATTCATGTTACAGCAAATAATAAACATTTGGTTGAATTTAAAGAATTGATTTATGATGAAGTGAAAATAAAATCAGATGAACATATTCGTTTACCATTTGAAACCATTAAAAGTTATGACTTTACCAAAAAAATTCATTTAAAGAACCGTGAAGATACATTAAATCTCTTAAAAATGACACCACATTTTTATCATATCAAAAAAGAACGAAGATATGTTTTAGATACTTTAGGTGAATTTGATGTCACAATAGATATACGTATCACTGTATATAAAATCTAATGAATTATAAAGTTCATTACCCATATATTACATTTATTATTCATTCACCTATATCTATTGAAGACTTTTTTCATACATTTCATTTATCTAAAAAAACAATTCATCTTTTAAAACAGAACAAAGATTATACTGTCAACAAAAGATTTGTGTCTTCCTCAACAATATTACTCAAAGGTGATCATTTTAGTGTCAAAGCCTTTCAAGAAAATGATCAGTTATATCCTCCTCAATATGAAGATATAGATATTATCTATGAAGATGAATTTCTCTTGGTTGTCAATAAACCACCTTTTCTAAGTGTCTTTCCAGATAATCTCTCTCATACTGACTCTCTTGCCAATAGAGTGAGTGCTTATTATCAACAATGTGGATATAATATTCCTGTCCGATATATTCATCGATTAGACTATGAAACAACTGGGTTAACACTATTTTGTAAATGTAGTTTTATACAGCCTTTAATGGATTATCAACTGTCTATTAAAGAAATTCAGAGAAAATATTTAGCCATTGTGAAAGGTAAACTTACTGGTTATAAGCAACATTCAATATGTCAACCAATTGGTCGTGACCGACATCATAATCAACGTATGATTGTATCTTCATCTGGTAAAAGAGCTTGTACTTATTATCAGTGTATTGCTACAAATCAAGATTTATCTGTCGTTGAATGTACACTAGATACAGGACGCAAGCATCAGATTAGAGTCCATATGTCAGCAATTGGTCATCCACTATTAGGTGATTGTCTTTATGGCGAAAAATCTCACCTTATGAATAGACAAGCACTTCATGCATTTCAATTGATATTTACTCATCCTATTACAAAAGAAAAGATGACACTCATCTGTCATCCACCAGTTGATATGAAAAATATTATGCATTCTATTGATCCTATTTTATAGGATCTTTTTTCATGCTTACCATCTTATAAACATTATGACAATGGGTATCAAATAATATATCTGCATTTATGATTCTTCTCTCTCCACAATCTGAAAAAATAATATCATATCCATCCTTTGTTTCTATATATCCACTTAAACATACCCAATGCCAATTATCATCTTTTAATTCAGGGGCTCGATGATAAAGAATCAACATACCAATAGGATGACCCTCATCAATGTGCTTTAATACAAAAGACAAAGCATGTTTTGTATCTTTAGATTTCTTTTGATAAACAGGTTGTAAATAAATTCCTTCCTCACCCAAAATATCTACAAAAGTTCTAGCAAATTTATATAAAAAAGGATATCCCATCTGTCCAGGAGTCATATTCTTAAACATACGATTCATAATAGAAAGAAATTGATTTTTTGAAAATGTTTCTTGATGTTGATAATATGCATACATATTACTTGCTAAAACACTAGCACATCCAGCTTTTTGCGCCCATTCATCTTCAAACCAGTCTTGATTACCACCATATCCTATGAGTTTTTCTGAATTATAAATATGGGGAATATGTAACTCTTTCATTATTTTTATCACCTCGTTCTTTTCAAGTATATCCATTATAACAAATTCTTTATCAATATGCTGATATTTTGATTATAATTCATATCTTTGAATATACTCCATTAACATTTCTTATAGTCATTTTGTTATTATTCGAGTAAAATATGAATTTTAACTATATATATTACAAAAAAACTACCTCTCGGTAGTATTTCAATATCTGTATTCTGTTACGGGAAAACGAATACTATTATAGATATTTGGGACAGATACATAATAGCATAATTTTCAAGTAATTTTTTTCAAAATATGAAAACTATCTTTTAGTGAAATAAATTTCTATTGTAAAATAAACATTTCCTTCTTGATCTTTACCTTCTACAATATATCTTTGTTGTTGATGAGCTAAATATAATAAAACATCCTCCAAAGGTCTCACCTCTTTTTTATATTGAATAGACATATCACTAATAAAGTACTCTTTATGAATATTATAATCAATAAGATCCAAAGCCCATTGAATATATCTTGTATTATTCATATGCTGATTTGTATCAACATCACTATAAAGAACCTTTCTGGTTGTTGTATATATCATAGGTATATCAATGTCGATTGTTTTTGGTTCATCTAAATGAATTTCATGTGTAACCTCTGGTACTTGAAGTCCAATTCTTTTTGGTGAAACAATTCTTCTTTTATGTATATCAATCAATGTCCAAATTGATGAACAGTATCCAACTTCCTGATTATCTTTTGTAATGAAATAGTATCTTGGAAAAGATACAAAAGACCCATTATCTATTGTTGTTGATAAATCTATTCTATCTTTATAATAGAGGGGACGATTCAAATGTAATGTTTGCTTTGCAACAACCCACCCATATTGATTCATCATTTCTTCATTCCATAAACCAATCTCTTTTGCACTTCGTGTTGCTATTTCAGAAAATCTATTGAATAAATGATAAAGTTGATATTGTCCCATATAATCAACTTCACAGATTTCTATATTTCTTGTCTCTCTTGTCATAAAATTATTCATATTTTCACTTCCTTGATGTGTATTATATACCAAATTGTCGAAGATTTCACATATTTTCATTTTTTTCTATACGAAATGAAAAAATATATGTATAATAATAACATATGAAAGGAAGTTAAGGATTATGGCTGAAATTTTGTTAAGTATTTTTTCATTTCTATTACTCATCATTATTCTATGGTTCACCTATACAATTGTTAATATTGTTGTAACTATTTTTCGTTGTAAGAAGTTAGATAAATCCCTAAAATTCTGCTTTAATACAACAGGTAAGATATTTTATGGTCTCTTGACAATACTCTATATCGTTGGTTTTATAGGTGGTATTGGCGCAATGGTTTATGGGCTTTTTAATGATAGTTTAACAATTTATAGAAATGGCTTAAATGTTGCTGCATTTATGAGTGTTATATTTGGATATTCTGCTTCAAGTCTTGTTATGATTGGACGAAAGAATATGATGGTTGGAAGAATGATGATTGATTATCGTAAACTTAAAAAAGTTAATTTTACTTACAATAACAAAATGTCTTTTGTATATGCACAAAAAGATTATAGTTTCTCTACACGTTTTATTGATAAAACAGAATTAAGAAAAATTATTTCAAAATAAAAAGCGACATGTCGCTTTTTTTAGTTCTTCAAATCAAACTGACTATAATATAAATGATGATAAAAACCTTTCTTTTCTAACAATTCATGATGCTTACCCTGTTCAATAATATGACCATGGTCCATTACTAATATTTGATCTGCTTTTTGAATTGTTGATAATCGGTGGGCAACAATAAAAGTTGTTCTCCCTTGCATCATTGTATCAAAAGCATCTTGTATTTGCTTCTCAGTACGTGTATCTATCGAAGAAGTTGCTTCATCTAGAATTAACATAGGTGGCTTCATTAACATTATACGTGCAATACACAAAAGTTGCTTTTGTCCCTGTGAAAGATTCCCACCATCTTCACTCACCAATGTATCATAACCATCTTTTAATTGCATAATAAATTTATGAGCATGAGCGCTTTGAGCTGCTTCTACAATTTCTTCTTCAGCCACTTCTCGACCATATGCAATATTTTCTTTAATTGTTCCTGAAAACAACCATGAATCTTGTAAAACCATTCCATAAAGTCCTCTTAAATACTCTCTATCCATCGATTGTGTATTCACACCATCAATCAAAATCTGACCTTTTAAAGGATCATAAAATCTCATCAGTAAATTAATCAACGTTGTTTTTCCACAACCAGTAGGTCCAACAATCGCAACTGTTTGTCCAGGTTGTGCTTCAACATTGAGATTTTCAATAAGAGATTGTCCTTCTTCATATGCAAAAGATAAATTCTGAATTTGAATATGTCCTTTCACCCGTTCAATGGTTTGAGGCTGTAAAACAATATCTTCACTTGATGTATCCAACAGTTTAAATACTCTCGCTGCACTTGCAAAAGCTGTTTGCAATTCAGTAAATACATTTGAAATTTCATTAAATGGTTTCGTGTATTGATTAGCATAACTCAAGAAACTTGATAATGCACCAACGCTCATATTCCCAGCAACGACATACAAAGCACCTGCTAAACAAACACTAGCATAAACAATACTATTCACAACACGTGTACTTGGATTTGCCAATGCTCCCAAAAATTGTGATTTCACTCCACTTAAATATAACCTATGATTTATTTCTTCAAATCTTACCTGATTCTCATCTTCATATCCAAATGCTTTCACAACCTTCTGATTACCTATCATTTCTTCAACATAGCCACTTAACTCTCCTCTTAAAGCCAATTGTTCCTGAAAGAATTTATATGTCTTATTTGCAATAACAGTTGCTACAACAAGAGATAAAGGTGTCAAGATAATAACAATCATAGCAATAGGAACATTGATATATAACATAAATCCTATTGTTCCAACTATTGTAGCAACACCACTAAACAAATGTGTAAATCCTTGTAGTAATCCATCTCCAATTAAATCAATATCATTAATCATACGACTCATTAAATCACCATGAGCATGGGAATCAATATAACGTAATGGTAAGGTAGAATATTTTGAAAAAAGTTGTGTTCTTAAATCCTTTGTAATTGAATAAGTCATCATATTCGATGTTCTTACAACTAACCAATCAAAGATTTCAGCAATCCCAACACTACCTGCAATCAAAATAATCTTCCAAACTAATAAATCAAAGTCAACCAGACCTTTTCCAATAATATGATCAACTGCCTGACCAATGAAAACAGGAATTAAAAGTGTAAATATAATTTGAAGAGCAGAAAACATCAATGCCATAAATAAATACTTGAGATAAGGTTTACAAAAGGAAATGAGTCTTTTCATTGTTTTTATATCCATTATGCTACCTCCTCAGATAATTGTGATTTCGCAATTTCCTGATAAAGACTACACGTCTCTAATAATTCTTGATGATTCCCCATACCAACCAATTCTCCATGACTAAGTACCAATATTTTATCTGCATGCATCAAACTACTTACACGCTGAGATACAATAATAGTCGTACTATCAAGTGTCTTTAATGCTTTTCTTAAAGCCGCATCTGTCGCAAAATCCAAAGCACTTGCGCTATCATCAAGAATCAAAATTTCCGGTTTCTTAACTAAAGCTCTTGCGATTGTTAATCTTTGTCTTTGTCCACCAGACAAATTTTTTCCACCCTGATGGATCATACTATCCAATCCTTCATCTAATTCATCAACAAAAGTAGCTTGAGCAATTCTTAATGCTTCTTTTATTTCACTATCTGAAGCATCCTTTTTTCCCCATTGTATATTTTCTCGAATTGTACCAGTAAACAAAACAGCCTGTTGTGGAACAATTCCAATCATTTCTCTTAATCCCTTTAAAGGATAATCTTGAATCGGATTTCCTTTAATCAGAATTTGTCCTTGTGTAACATCATAAAAGCGTGGAATGAGATGAACTAAAGTTGATTTTCCTGACCCTGTTCCTCCTATAATCCCAATTGTTTCACCTTTTAAAATTTTAAAATTTAAATCTTTCAGTGCTTGTGCCCCCTGATAAGCAAAAGTCACATGATCAAAAGAAATAAGATTTTCCTTTTGAAAATTTGTATTTCCACTCCCATCATGGATATGGGGATGAATCGCTAAAACCTCCTGAATACGCTTATAACTTGCACTTGCCTTATTAAATATAACAATAACATTCGCAAATACAAACATAGACAATAGAATTTGATTCATGTAATTAATTAAAGCTATTATCTCTCCTTGTGTTAAAGAGCCAGCATTGACTCTTATACCACCTATGTAAAGAATAAAAATAATTGCTATATTTACAATAACACTTGTCAAAGGATTTAATAAAGCAGATATCTTTCCAACTTTAATTTGCATATCTTTTTGTTTTTGTGTTGCTTCTTCAAATCTATTTTTTTCTTGAAATTGTTTAGAGAAAGCACGAATAACACGTATACCTGATAAATTTTCACGACAAATTAATGAAACACGATCTAACTGTTTTTGAATACGTATATATAATGGTAACGATTTTGACATAACTAGAAAAATACACAAAGCTAAAAGTGGTGCACTTAATAAGAAAATCAAGGCCATCTGCACATTAATTTGAAATGCCATAATCAATGAACCAATAATTAAAAATGGTGAACGTGACACTAAACGAATAGCCATAGCAACAGCAAGCTGCAATTGATTCACATCATTTGTAATACGTGTAATCAATGATGGTGTTCCAATATCATCAATATTCTCATAATCATACGCATTCATTGCTTTAAACATATCATTACGCAAATATGTTCCAAACCCCTGAGAAGTCTTTGATGCAAAATATTGACATATCAATGCACAACAATAACCTATGATTGCTAATAAGAATAAAACAAACCCCATTTTTAATATATAATTGGAATCATTTTTAGCAATTCCGTTATCAATAATATCAGCCACAACCATTGGAACAATTAATTCAAAGAATGCTTCTGTCATTTTAAATAGAAAACCAATAATCGCTTGAATACGATAAGGTTTTATATATTTCATCCACATATATCCCTACCCCTTTCTTTTTCCATTATAGCCCAATCTTTACTATATGTATAATATATAATACATATATAAACTATATTTTAAATATATGACAAACTTCATATTTTCTTTTCTAACTCTAGTATTATATATGATATATCGTTTTAAACCAATATATTTTTTATCTTTGAAACATCATATAAGCAAAAAACTGTATTTCATTTTCATGAAATACAGTTACTTTTTCATAAGTCTCAAAATAATTAAAAACTATAGCTATATTTATATAACATATCTGTTACTGTTTGACAAAGATAGTTACCCAATAGTTCCCATATTTTGCGACTGCTGCATGCGTATTGTCTGCTAAGATATTTGCTTTATGACCAGCACTGTTCATCCACATATTGACCATTGATGAAGCTAATGGGGTTCCCATTCCAATATTCTCACCAGCACTTTTCCATGAAATTTGAATCATGTCAAAGATATCACCACCATTAGGTCGTGTATGAGAAAATTGTGTAACAATTTCTTTTGCACGAATCTTGGCTGTTTCATACAACGAATCACTCCACTGAAGAGCAGCTAATCCTTGTTTTGCACGCTCTCTATTTTGCAGTTGAAATGCTTCTTTTGCACTCGCTAGATCATAACTTCTATCAGTTTCTCCAGATTCATGTAATGAAGGACTTGAATGGTCTTTCATCTTTGGAGGCTTTACCACTGTCACTTGATTCCCTTGGTTATCTTTTTCAATTGTTTTTGTTGCACCATTTGGTAACGATTCTACTGTTATTTGACATTTTGCCTGAACTCCATTTGCTTCAGCAATAATAGTCGCTGTTCCACTTTTTATAGCAGTTACTCTTCCTTGAGTATTAACCACAACAATTGATGTATCACTAGATTGAAATGTTACCTTTGAATCATTTCCCTTAACTTCTGCTTTCAAAATAAGATTTTCTTCTTCATATAATGTTGCATTGGTTTTATCTAATCGAAGGGTCGGTTCACTAATATTCACCATAATATCTTTGACTTCTTTATTATGGGAAGAATCAGAAGCAGTAACTGTTGTTTGATAAACACCTACTTTTGTATAATCAACTCGAGAATGATCAATGTGTACTGTTGTTTCATCTAAATCTTCTACACTCAATAATGTTTTTAATTCTTCATCTGATGGTTGCTTCCCCTTCATAAATTCAACTTCAGTTATAAAATCTTTAAATACTGGAGCAATTGTATCTTTGACATACAACTGAAGAGTTGCTTTCTCATTTTTATATGACAATATAATTTTATAATTTCCTATAGCAGGATAATCTTTACCATTTTCATATATTATAGCTGAAGTATCCATTTTAATATCTGAAATCATTTCTTTCTTGGTTTGATCAAGATCTAAATAATCAGTTATCTCCATTGATAACAATTCACCATATTCTAATGTTAAAGACTTATTTTTAAGAACTATAGCTTGAGACTTATTTCTTAATATTGTTATTGTTAGAAGAATGATAATAGCCCCCACTATCATTATCCAAATATTCTTTTGACTTATGTCATCACGTTTTAACTTCATTTTATACCTCCTGTTCAATATTTGTATTGAATACTTAAAAAATAACTTTATATTTTCTATGTATTTGTTAAAATATTTTTATTGAACAAATGCATTATACAACATTGTGGATATATACACAATGTTAATAAATTCCATTTTCTTTATAATGGATTAAAAAGGAGTGGTCATGATGATAGATTATAGCCCATTATGGGAAACAATGAAGAAGAAAAATATTTCACAATATCAGTTATTAAAACAAGGTATCGATAATAAAACTTTGAATAGACTAAAAAACAATAAAAACATTACTGTTCTTACACTTTTGAAATTGTGCGAAATTCTTGATTGTACTCCCAATGATATCATTTATACGAAAAATAAAGTTTTATCCGTTTAATCTATAACAATACATAAAAAATGCTTTTTTGAAATGAATTTCATAATTATCACTTTTTGAATATATTTATAAAATATATAGGAGAATCAGCATGGATATCAAACAAATGATTTATTTTAAAACAATAGTTGAAGAAGGAACTATTTCAAAAGCTGCACAAGTATTACATATGGCTCAACCCCCTCTATCTACTCAATTAAAACAATTAGAAGATGAGCTAGGTGTTCAGTTATTAAAACGAGGACACCGTAAAGTTGAACTGACACAAGCTGGTAAACTCTTTTATAAGCGTAGTCTCCAAATATTGACTCTAAGCGAAATGACACTACATGAAATGAAAGAAACCCAAAACGAAATTATAAGAATTGGAATTACCTCGTCAAATTCAGGTCTTATTGAAAAGATTCAGGACTATCTTATCAGAAATAAATTATTATCATTTCGTATTCATGAAGGAACCACATATGAAATGATTGATCTTTTATTAGCTCATAATATTGATGTTGGTCTTGTCAGAACACCTTTTGATCAAAGTCATGTTTTTACAAAACATTATAAGAGTGAACCAATGGTTGCAGTTGGTCATTCTTCCTATCTCAATGAAAATATGCAATATATAAAAGACTATCAGCATTCTCCTCTTATCATTCATCAACGCTATTTAAGCTTAATAACTGATTACTGTCTCAATCAGCATTTTAATCCTTTTATCAAAATGACAAGTGATGATTGTCGAACATCTTTAACATGGGCTTCTTGTGGGCTAGGTATTGCTATTATTCCTCAAAGTGCCCTTTCACTAGTCGATAATAAGTCATTAATAAGCGTGATATTACATGATGAAGAACTGTATACAGATATTGTATTTATTACCAGAAAACAAGATGAAATCGATCAAAAAACACAAGATTTTATTGAACAGTTCTTCCATTCATAAAGAATCTTGTTATAATATATATTAAGGAGTAAGACCATGATACATAATGACCGTTTTTTCAAATTAGAAATGTTAATCTTAGCTATTTTAAATCAAAGAGATTGCACAAGTGAAGAATTGACATCCTTTTTACATTTTCAAAATACATTAAGTATCAAAGAAGGCGTCGTATTAACTTCACTGTTCTTCTTTCTTGAATCACATTTGATTACTCAATACAAAAGAGATAATCATACTTATTATCATATAGAATCTGCTGGAACTGTTAGACTTGATACATTAAAACGTCGTTATCTAGAATTAAAAGAAGTTATTAAGGATATTTTAAACAATGAAAACATTAAAATTTCAAAATAAAGAAACAAAAAAATATTATAAAAAGATTCGTTCTCGTTTTCCTTTATTAGGCAAACAAGAAAAAGCATTTCTTATTTATTTACAAGAAATGCTTCAAGAATTTGAGACTCATCACCCCGATTACAAATGTGATGATTATTATGAACAGTTTGGTATTCCAGAAACGATTATAGCAGCATATTATGAACATATTGAAAGTGAATTCATTATTAACCATATGAAAGTTAGAAAAATAATAAAACGCATAGGGATTTTTCTTATTACTATTTTTCTTTTAACAGCAACATTTATCATTTATACCTATTATCGTGCATTACAGGAAATACAGGAGAGTCAAATCACTTATGAAGAAACGATTATAGAGGATTATGGGGAAGTCGTTGAAGATTAACCATTAAAATAACAGCATTACCAAATAGGTATGCTGTTATTTTATACATGATCTCTTTTCTCTAAATCTATATTAGGTAAAGTAAATCCACGTCCTTTAACACTATGGATTTCACTACCAATAATAAAAGCAGCTGGATCTATTTCCATAACCAAATCATTTATTTTTGCATATTCACGGTTATTTGCAACACAGAGAACAGCTTTTTGTTGATGATGAAAATATCCAGTTGTTACATTTACAAAAGTACACCCTCTATCAATTTCATTAAAAATAGCCTCAGCAATTTTTTCGTGTTCAGCTGAAATAACAAGAACTTGAAGATTCTTTTCTCCCATAACAATCACCTGGTCTAAAACAAATGTCGATACAAAGACAGTAATAATTCCATACAGGATACCTTCAAAACTAGAAAAGAAGACTTGTCCTACTAATATCATAATATCTAAAACATTAATAGCCAAAGCAACTGAAACACCTTTCTTTTTATTCAGGATAATAGGTGGAACATCCATTCCCCCTGTACTGTATCCTAATCGAAAAACAATTCCTAGACCAACACCAGTAAAAATCCCAGCATAAATAGCAGACAATAAAATATCATTTGTAATATGTTGAAATTGGGGAATAGCTTCAAATAAACCTAAGAAAAAAGGAAAGATGAAAGAACTAAGTATAGTCCCAGCAGCGAATTTCTTTCCTAAAACCAAAAAACCAATAATCAACATAACCATGTTGATACCAAATACAATCGTTGCATAGTTAACAGAAACAAACTGTTCAATAATTAAAGATAAACCAGTTGCTCCGCCAACAATTAAATCTGACGGGACAGCAAAAACAGCAACTCCAAATGCTACAACTGCATTTCCTAACACAACCAAAAGACTATCTCTAATCACTCTTTTTAAACTATGCATCTTCATCCTCCTTAACCATTGCCTTTAAATAAGCATAAATACAATCATCCAAATCACCATCTAAAATAGCTTTAGGATTATTGGATTCATACCCACTGCGATTATCCTTAACCATTGAATAAGGATGCAAAACATATGAACGAATTTGACTTCCCCATTCAATTGCCTTTTGTTCACCCTTAATATCACTTAACTTTGAAGCTTGTTCTTCAAGCATGACTTGATATAATTTAGATTTTAACATAATAAGAGCTTGTTCTCTATTTTGTATCTGAGAGCGTTGTGATTGACAAGTCACAACAATATGAGTAGGAATATGTGTAATACGGATAGCTGAATCCGTTTTATTAATATGCTGCCCACCAGCTCCAGAAGCTCGATATGTGTCTATTCTTAAATCATTCTGATCGATTTCAATTTCGATATCATTATCAAATTCTGGCATAACATCTACTGAAGCAAATGATGTATGACGTCTCTTAGAAGAATCAAAAGGAGAAATACGAACAAGACGATGAACACCTTTTTCAGCCTTGAGATGCCCATATGCATTATACCCAATAAATCGTAAAGTAACTGATTTCAATCCAGCCTCTTCACCATCTAAATAATCTAAAACTTCAACTTTAAAATCTTTTTTATCACCATATCTTTGATACATACGCATTAACATAGCTGCCCAGTCTTGAGATTCAGTTCCCCCAGCACCAGGATGAATTTCTACAATTGCATTATGATGATCATATTCACCAGAAAATAATAATGTTTTCTCAAAATCATTAAGATGCTTCTCAAACAACTCATAATCTTGATCCAATGCTTCTTTGAAATCAGTATCCTCTGTTTCTTTTACATAGTCATATGTTTCATCTAAATCATTGAGTGATGATACGAGATCATCATATGTATCTGTTGTTTTTTTCATTTCATTTAATTGATTATATATCTTTTTTGCTTGTTCTTGATTATTCCAAAAGTGTTCATCTAATGTCTGTACAGTTAAACCTTCAATTTCTCTTTTTAAACCCTCAATATCAATAGAAACAAATAATTCATTGAGTAATAAACGGGCTCTTTCAAGCCCATTTTTTACTTCATATAATTCCATTAATCTGCTTTAAACTCCAATTCAATTTGAATTGCTGGAATTTCTTTTTCTTGTTCACTTCCAGGAGCAATTCCCATATGAACAATATTTCTAGTGATATCCTGAGAAATTGATTTTGTCATTTCTTCAAACATATAAAATGCTTCTTCTGTATATTCTTGTAATGGATCTTTTTGAGCATATGCTCTTAAGTAAATACCATTTCTTAATTTTTGCATTGCATCTATATGGTTAATCCATGTATGATCAATAACACCTAATAAAACTCTTCTTTCATAATCAAGCTTAACTTCTGCAGGCAAATCTTTATTAAATCTATTTTGATATTGCATATAAACAACTTCAGATAAACTCTTCGCTACCTTTTGTGGATCGTTTTCAACATTTTCTTTATGATTTGCTTTTAAAGTCGCCAATAACATATAATTCTTAGAAATATAATTTAAAACACCATCAACATCAACAAGATCATGTTTACCATCAGACTTTGTAAAACTACGTACTGTATATTCAACAGATTGTTCAAACATACCTTTAACAATATCACCTAAATCATCTTCAGACATAATATCATCACGTTCTTTATACATAATTTCACGTTGTTGTCTCATCACATCATCATATTGTAACAATTGTTTACGAATATCGAAGTTCTGACCTTCAACACGTTTTTGAGCACCCTCGATTGATTTTGTGACCATCTTACTTTCAATAGCTTCATCTTCTAAGAAGTTACCAGTAAACTGCTGTACTTTCTCATTCGCAAATCTTTGCATTAACTCATCTTCAAATGAAACAAAGAATAATGAGCATCCAGGATCTCCTTGACGTCCAGAACGTCCTCTTAACTGATTATCAATACGTCTAGATTCATGTCTTTCACTACCAATAACCATTAAACCACCAAGATCATAAACACCTTCACCTAATTTGATGTCAGTTCCACGTCCAGCCATGTTTGTAGCAATTGTAACAGCACCCATAACCCCTGCTTTTTCAATAATTAAAGCTTCTTTGGCATGGTTTTTCGCATTTAAAACATTATGTTTAATTCCACGCTTATTAAGCATTCTACTCAGTAATTCAGATGTTTCAACAGAGACTGTTCCTAAAAGAATCGGTTGCCCATAACTATGTCTTCTTTCAACCTCATCACAAATCGCTTTAAATTTTGCTTTTTGATTAGCAAAAACCAAATCAGGTTTATCATCTCTAATAATTGGTTTATTCGTTGGAATTTCAATAACACGCATATTATATATTGTTCTGAATTCTTCTTCTTCTGTTTTTGCAGTTCCAGTCATACCCGCTAACTTATTAAATAAACGGAAAAAATTCTGATAAGTAATAGTTGCTAGAGTGACAGTTTCTTCCTTAATAGGAACTCCTTCTTTAGCTTCAATAGCTTGATGAAGACCGTCACTATATGCACGTCCTGGCATAACACGACCTGTAAATTGATCAATAATCATAATACTTGCATTACGAATATCATGGCTTCCATCTTCTGTTGCAATCATATATTCAACATCACGTTGCATTGTATAATTGGCTTTTAATGCCTGATTAATATGATGAACTAACGCTGTATGTTCAGGATCATATAAGTTATTAATTTTAAATCCCTTTTCTGCTTTTTCAATCCCACTAGATGTTAATGAAACAGTTTTACTTTCAATATCTACTTCATAATCTTTTTCAACAATCAAAGACTTTACAAATTTATCTGCTTGAACATATAAAGCTGCTGTATTTTTCTTACCACCAGAAATAATTAATGGTGTTCTTGATTCATCGACTAAAATAGAGTCAACTTCATCAACCAAAGCATAATTTAATGGTCTTAAAACTTTATCTTCTAATCTTGTGACCATATTATCTCTTAAATAATCAAATCCAAGTTCAGCATTTGTTGTATAAGTGACATCACAAGCATGTTGAGCTCTTTTTTCTTCCTTAGTTAATTCACGCATATTTAAGCCAACTGTTAGACCTAAAAATTCTAAAACTTTCCCATTGTCAGTTTTATCACGACCAGCTAAATAATCATTAACAGTAACAACATGCACACCTTTACCATCTAATGCATTTAAATAGACAGGAAAAATAGAAGTTAAAGTTTTTCCTTCACCGGTTTTCATCTCAGCAATATCACCATTGTGCAAAGAAATAGCTCCCATAATTTGAACCTTAAATGCTTTTAAACCTAATTTTCTAAAAGCAGCTTCTCTTACAGTTGCAAAAGCTTCAATCAAGATATCATCTAGACTCTCACCAGCATTGATTCTTTCTCTAAAAATATCAGTTTGATGAGCAAGTTCCTCATCACTCATTGCTTGATAAGTCGCTTCTAAACCTAAAACCTGTTCAGCTTGCTTTTCTAGTTTTTTTAATATTTTATTATCCTGTGAAAAAGCTCCTTTAATTGAACCAAATAATCCCTTTTTCTGTTTTTGTGGTGTTGTATTAAATTCAATAGGTTGTGCAGGTTTTTTTACAACATCTTCAAAAGTTTCTATTTGAATATCTTCACCTAAATCATCATTTAAATCAACAACTTCTACATCAGGGTTTAACCCTAATTCTTCTAGTTCTTTTGCTTCCTTTTTCTTAATCTGTTTTCTTATTTCTTGCTTTTTACTTGCCATGAATAAATCTCCTTTCATGCATACTAAAACATTTTCATTATAGCATATAATTTTATCAAAAAAAAGCATTATCCTAATACTTGGAATCATTCTCAAAAGAAAAATAGCACATCATGTGCTATCCTCTAAACCTTTACAACATTCTTTGCTTGCAATCCACGATCACTTTGATAAAGTTCAAACTCTACCACTTCACCTTCATTTAAAGATTTATATCCATCTTGAACAATTTGACTATAATGAACAAAGACATCTTTGCCTTCTCCTCTATCAATGAATCCAAATCCCTTTTCAGCGTTAAACCATTTTACTTTACCTTGCATAATAACAACTCCTTTACTTCATGGTCACTCACATTATATGTTCTTCTTATTAAATAATTCCTCAAAACATGTCGACCATTTTCCAAAATATAGATTTTTTATAGGTAGACTATAAGCATTTTGTCTATTCTTGTTTATTTCCTTGGAAATATGTCAAAGGAGAGACTGAATCTCTCCTTTAGCAAACCTCAATTCTTCCTATATTCTTGGTTGAAAGAGCCAACAATTCAACTGACTGTGGTTCTTGTGCCAAGACAAGCAATAAACAACTATGAAGTGTTGATCCTGATGTTATAACATCATCTAGAATCAAAACTTTTTTTCCTTTTAACTTTTCTCCATCTCTTATATCAATTCTTCTAGCTACTCTTTTTCTTTCTTGATACGACAAATCACTTTGCTTATACTTTTCTTTCTTATAAAGACCATTAAAGATTTGACTAGAGAAAGTTTGGGCAATTGTTTCTACTGGTGCAAATCCTCTAAGTTCATTATCTTCTTGTGAACTGGGGGCCACAACGATTATATAATCTTTATATTGATTATCAAATTCACTTTGAAACAAGCATAAAAAAGCATCTTTCAAAGCATGGTCATATAAACCTTTGTATTGAAATAATAAAGATTGAAAAAAATCATTATAAGTATAGAGAATCGTCAAAGGGTAATGATAGAAATCAATGCAAGTTTGAATAACATCGAATTTTTGAAGACAATGTTGGCATAACGGAATTCTTTTTACCAAATGAGCAAAAGAAATATCTTTAAGGAGTGGTGTTAAACAGATTAAACATTCATCTGATTGAGCCGTCGGATTGTCTTTATGCACTGTGTAATTCCTTTTGTCCTTTCACTTGTTAAAATATAAACCTTTCCTGTAGGAAAATCCGGTTTTCTACCAACACGTCCCGCTATTTGAATAAGTGTTCGTTCATCAAACAAAACATGTTCTCCGTGATAAACAATGACTTGAACATCTTCAACTGTCATTCCTCTTTCTAATAAAGTCGTTGATACAATAACTTGAATTTTTCCCTCTTTTAATTCCTGTATTGTCTTTTGATTATGAGGATGATGAGAAGAGACACCTTCTATATCAACAATTGATCTCAGCGTATGAACAAGCTGATAGACAATAGCCACAGTTGGTACATAAACAATAATCTTCTTATGCATAAATAAAATAAGCAAGACAAGAATCAGTTTTTGTAAAAAGCTAGGAGAAAGTATCATTTGCGGGACTGGCAAGTCATATCCATGATATCGTCTATTCATGAATAATAACTCTTCGCCTTGAATATCCTCAGATGCAAAAGTTGCACTCAATTTAATATAATTCCCCAAACAACACCTTGTAAAAATTTCATTGAGAACCCTATTCTGATAAAAAGGGAAAGCATCAACTTCATCAGCAATCATCAAATCAAAACCTATATCATTCTCAAATTTATACAACTGATGCATTGTACAAATTATAAATTGAGCATCAAGATTTTGTTGATACCCACCATAAAGCACACCAATGACAGTATGACTAAATGACTGGCAAATGCGTTCATAAAGTTCTTTCACCAACTCCTTTCTTGGTATACAGAAACAAACACGCTGGCCTTGAGACAAGGCATAGCAAATGACTTCATAAACAATTTCTGTTTTTCCAGAACCACAAACTGCCAAAACCAAAGAGTTTTTCTTTTGCTGATAATTCTCAACTAATTTTTGTGAAATCTTTTTTTGTTGTCGTGAAAGTTCAAAATCTAATTGATAATGATGATAAATCAAAGGATATTGAATCTTCTTTGTAAACCTCTCCTGTTTAACATAAACACGATGAAATGATATACATTCTCGACAATAGTATTGACCATTAACTTTATATAAGTGTTGAAGATTTGTATTATGGCATCTTGGACATTGCATTTCTATCACCCATATCCATCATATCATGAAACTCTTATGAGTGGGTCTCAATCTGTTACTCAATTTGACACATAAAATTCTCATCTTTTCTTCACTATCGCAAGATGAATGACTCCTAGAATAAACACTTCAATATGGAGAAATCATTATCTAATGAGACTTATTTATAAAAATCAAGAAAAAAATTTGAGAAAGACGATTTTTAAACAGAATTATCTCAACACTTACGCTATTCTTAAACTATTTTTACATATCTAGATAGAAAAAACTATGGAATCAATTGAATCCCATAGTTTTCCATTCTATTTTAAAATAGTTAATTTTCGAGTTATAAACTGTTCTGAATGACTGGCTATTAAAATATCTACAGTTCCACTTTCAATCAAATGATTCATTTGATAATCCCATATTTTAAAAGTTTCACTATCAAGATGAATGACAAGACTACAACAGCTTTTTGCTTCTATATATATTTTTTGGAATGCTTTTAACTCTTTGTATCTTCTTGTGATTGTAGATTCATTATCAATTATATAAATTTGAACAATTTCATACCCATCTCTTTGACTCACATTCTCAACATCCAAAGAAATATCTATTCCTTTTTCTTCTAAATCCTGAATTGTTATTTCAGTTTGTGAAAGTTGGATATGGTGATATTGAAATTGACTATAACTCAAACCATAACCAAATGGATATAATGGTTTCCCTGACATATCTATGTACTCTTCTTTTGCCCCTGAATACTTCCCATTATAATAACAAGGCAATTGCATAGATGACTGAGGAATTGACATTGACAATCTTCCACTTGGATTATGATCACCAAAAATTGTTTGAGCTATAGCTAACCCACCTAAATTACCTGGGTACCACGCCGCAAGCACAGCTCGACTGTCATTAACAATATTCCCAATAGAATGTGGTCTTCCTTGAATTAAAACTGTAACAATTTGTTGATTGACCTGTTTTATCTTTCTCAACAATTCAACTTGTAAGCCTTCCAAATCCAATGATGCTTTATCAACATTTTCCCCACAATTCATTTCGTTTTTATCATAACTTGTTGTCACTGCTCCATTACTTTCAAAATCCATTTTAAAATGACGTGCACTAGAGCCCCCTAATGCCATGATGACAACATCACTCTGACTTGCAAGTTCAACAGCTTCTGCTAAATCTGCTTTTGAACAATCACGAATATGGCATCCTAAAGCATAATTGACTTGGACTTCCTCTCCAAGAACTTGTTGAATCCCCTGATAAAGAGTCGTAACATCTTCCGCTTTTTGAAATGATGTATAATCACCTAACATATTCATGACATTGTGAGCATTTGGTCCTATGACAGCAATACTTTTGATGTCTTTTCTTAATGGTAAAATACCATCATTCTTTAAAAGAACTTGACATTCTTGAGCAGCTTTTAAAGCCAGCTCCTTTTCTCTAGATGGATAAACCGTGACTTGCCTTTCTTCAAAAAGTCCTAATTCAAATTTTAACTTAAGAATTCTTTTGACACTTCTATCAAGAACTTTCTCATCTAAATAGCCCTGTCTCACAGCATCACCTAATAACGGATAAACATGATCCCATAAACTTAAATCAACACCTGCTTTTAAAGCAGTGGCTGCCATCAACGGTATGTCAGAATTCATAATACTGAGTCGATCTAATGCACAACCATCTGCCATAACAATACCATTAAATCCATACTCTCCTCTTAGCAGTTGTGTCAGAAGTGCTTGATTCACATGACAGGGAATCCCATCAATCTCATTATACGCCGCCATAACACCTTTGGCTCCACTTAAAACCCCAGCTTTGACTGGTGGTAAGAACACTTCACGCAATTCACGTTGTCCAATAGAGGCAGCTCCAGAATTATGTCCACCTTCACAAGCACCTTGGGCGCAAAGATGTTTTAAAATAACACCAACACCATTCCTATCATTCAACTGAAAACCTTTGACAGCTGCTTTCGTCATTTCACTTGTTAAATAACTATCTTCACTAAAGCACTCTTCACTTCTTCCCCAACGTGGATCACGCATCACATCTAATCCTGTAAATAAGGCAAGATTCCCACCCTTAGATGCAAGTTCACAACTCACTTCCTGACAGATCTCTTTTAATAAATCAGGATTCCATGTCATTCCCATAGAAATATTAGCTGGATACATCATGCTGTGTAATCCCTGATGTCCATGTACACATTCCTCAGTTATTAAGGCAGGAATTTTGAGCCTTGTTTCTGTTTTTAAATAATTTTGAATCATTTCAATAACTTGTAAACTCTCTTCTTTTTTAACGCCATTGACTTCATTCATTCCTGACCATGCATCAGCTCGTAAGATACCATAAATAGCTCCAACGCCACCAAATTTTTGAACATGATCTTTAAAAAGCTGTGTCAATTCATAATCTCCATCCTTATTTTTACAGAAACACTGCCATCCATAAAGATGCTGATTTAATTGTCCAACCTTTTCATCTAATGTCATCATAGATATCAGTTCATCTATTTTATCAATTGATATAGACATTCACTATTCTCCTCTAATATAATATGAAACTTTATAGTTCATATCTTCGATTTTTTCTTTATCTAATTCATGTAACTTTTCAAAAAGCATTTCTAAAATAATGAATTGTGACATTTCAGTTACCAAAGTACTGCCTTCTCTCCCCATCTCTTTTCCAGCAGTCAAAAGAACAATATCTCCTAATCTTGCTAATGAAGATTCTTCATGATTGGTTATAGCAATAACTTTTGCACCATTTCTTTTAGCCAAATCAATAGACTCAATAGTCGATGAATTTTCACCAGATATACTTAATCCCAAAGCAACATCTTCACTACCCATAACATTCGCTGCAAGAACCTGCAAATATTTATCATCAGCAACAATACATTTATAACCAAAGGAAGTTAAACGCATTTGTACCGCCTTAGCAGTCAAACCAGAAAAACCACTTCCAAAAACATAAATCGTTTGACTATGAATAATTATTTGAGCAGTCTCAGTTAATTTGTTGTCATCAAGTAATTGTGTAGTTTCCTGCACCATTGTATGAATATTTCCTAATGTTTTGTTTTGATGTCCAGTGTTTTGTTGACCATCCTTTTCAATTTGTAGGATTGCTTGTTGCTTAAACTCATAATATCCCGAAAATCCAAGATGTTTACAAAATCTTAAAATAGTTGTTTCACCAACTTCGCATTGACTCGCTAAATCACCAATACTCAAATAAATAATTTGATGAAAATGTTCATTCACATATAGTGCAACTCTCTTTTCAGATTTAGTTAAATCAGGAAACAAACTTTTAATCTTTATAATAATTTCATTATTCATTATTTTCACCTACTTTTCATAAAGAAACAAATTGTATCATTTCATCAAAATATCCTTCAAGACATTCTCTTTAATTTATTCTTGATTTTCACTCAACATATTTTCATCTACCTTATTACTCACCTTTACAAATGGAATATAAATCATAACATCTAAAGCCAATAAGGCTAATGATAAGAAAGCTGCCATAAAATCTCCACCTGTAGCAAAAAATGCATAAAATCCTGGTGGCGTAATCCATGGAACTTGAGCAACAACTTTACCCACTAAATTCATATTTGTTAAAATATAAGCAATAACTAAATTAATTGATGGAACAAGAATTGCTGGAATCATAAAAATAGGATTCATGACAACAGGTAGCCCAAACATAATAGGTTCTGATATATTGAATAAAGAAGGAACAAGTCCTAACTTGGCAACTGTTTTATGATCTTTACGTTTTGATACAATAAAGATTGCAATCACTAAGGCAAGAATACATCCTCCCCCACCAATTAATCCATACATATTCATAAATGGTTCTGTTACAATATTAGGAATCGAATTTCCAGCACCACTGGCAGCAATATTCTGTGTTAATGCATCTAACATTGGAGCACTTCTAATTGGTGAAAGAATTGATGATCCATGAATACCAAATACCCATAACAAATCAGATATAAATTGTAAGAAAATTAATCCAGGTGATGATAAAACAAAATTGCTCAAGGGTTTAGAAATCATTGCAGCTATTAAATCTGGAACTGTGACTCCCCATATTTGATCTAGTCCAAATACAACAATTGCAAAAATAGTAATTGTTATTAATTCAGGAATTAAAGCATTAAATGATTTTTCAATAGCTGGTGGAACATTTTCTGGCATCTTAATTCTTAAACATTGAATAGATGCAAATCTCACAAAAATTTCTGTTCCTATTAATGCAGTTAATAATGAATAAATTAATCCACTACTAGATGTTAATTCTTGTGCAAACATTCCAGAGATAATGGCAGGATCTTTTAATCCTTCAACAACAACTGATTGAGTTACTGGCATTAACATAAACATTAAAGCAACTGCAAGACCGCCCGCATGTATTTTGGTAAAACCAGAATTAGCAAGTTCAGGTTTCACTCTTAAATAATAGTCAGCTAAATTATTAGCAGTTGTAAAAGCAATAAGGATAGATAAAACCCCAAGTGTCCCTTGATTAACAACTGTTGCAATCCCTGAAAACATATCAGTATTAAAAAAATTAGTCCCCAATGCATTTAACAAAACAAATAAAGATGCACCCATAACTAATGGCATCGATATAATAAAACTATCTTTTACCGCACTTAAATGACGTTGTTGTGAAAGTTTTGTAGCAATTGGTAAAAGCTTATTTGCAATTTTCTCTAACATACATTTTCTCCTCAAATTATTTTTTGTACGTCCTAGGTTACGATACATTTATAAAATAGCACACCTCCACCTAAAAGGAAATATACTTTTTATTTTTTATATAATTTTGGAAGTTTTATTCCTTTATCACCATTTTATTCCCATTATAACTTAACAATTTGGAAATATCGTTCCTTTTTATCTTGAAAATAAAAGCATATTTCAGTTCTGAAATCATACAATATATGGGGTGAAATATATGTGTGGTATTGTTACAATATGTAATTACACAAAAAATTTATTAGATTATGATGAAAAGTTCATGACAATGGTGAGCTTACTTGCAAAGCGAGGTCCTGATCATGAAGGGTATTTTTTAACACCTCATTGTTTAATGGCACATCGAAGATTATCAATTATTGATATAGAGAATGGTAACCAACCTATGCTTTATACATTTAATGATAAAATCTATAGAATCACTTATAATGGTGAAATCTATAACATGATGGAAATTAAGAATCATCTGGTGAGTCTAGGATATACATTTCAAACAATGAGTGATACAGAAGTTGTCTTAGCTAGTTATATTGAATATCAAGAAAATTGTTTAGACTTATTCGAAGGAATATTTGCTTTTGTGATTGATGATGGTGATAAACTCTTTGTTGCAAGAGACCCTTTGGGTGTGAAACCACTCTATTATTATTTAGAAGATGAAACAATTGTTATTGCAAGTGAAATAAAATGTATTTTAAGTTACATTGGAAAAGCTGTTGTTGATCAGGAAGGTGTTAAAGAACTCTTAGGATTGGGGCCAAGCATGACTCCTGGTCATACAATTTATAAAGGTATTTATTCTTTGAGACCTGGTTACTATATGTATTTTGATGGACATTGCGAACCGATCTGTTACTGGAAATTACATGATGAAGAACATACTGATAACCTAGAAGAAACGACTCAGAAAGTTAAAGAGTTAGTTATTGATAGTGTCCAAAAACAATTGCTTAGTGATGTTCCACTCTCTACAATGTTGTCTGGTGGTTTAGATTCAAGTATTATCACTGCTATAACTAAACAATATGTACAACCACTTACAACTTATAGCATTACTTATGAAGATCAGGAAAAGTATTTTAAAGCCTATGATTATCAAACATCTATGGATGATGATTATATACGTGAGATGGTAGAACGTTATCAAAGTGATCACCATAAAATCACTTTAAAACAATTAGATTTACTTAATTCATTAGAAGAGGCATTAATAGCCAGAGATATGCCAGGTATGGCAGATGTTGACTCTAGTTTCTTATTATTCTCAAAAGAAATTGCTAAAAACCATAAAGTCTCTCTCTCAGGTGAATGTGCTGATGAAATCTTTGGAGGATATCCTTGGTTCTATAAAGAAGAATTGTATAATCAACCATACTTCCCTTGGATGAGAGACTTGGATATGAAAATAGATCTTTTCAATGAAAAGGTAAAAGCACTAAATATTAAAGATTATATTATAGAAAAATATCAAGATACTCTACAAGAAATTCATACAACAGACAAGAAGAAACAAATGATTTATTTAAATACACAGTGGTTTATGCAAACTCTTTTAACACGTGCAGATAGCCAAACAATGCGTTCTTCTATAGAAGTTCGTGTTCCCTTTGCATCTATAAAAATCCTACAATATCTTTATAACATGCCATATGAATACATGTTTATTGATGGAGAAGAAAAGGGAATACTCAGAAAAGCCTTTGAAGATTTTCTTCCTGAAGATATAGCTCATCGAAAGAAAAACCCATATCCAAAAACGCATTCTCCTGTTTATAGTGAATTCATTCAAGCAAAATTAAAAGAATCATTAGATGATCCTTATAATATACTCTATGCATTCTTTGATAAAGATAAACTTATCAACTTCATTGATACCAATGGTGATAGTTTTACTGCACCATGGTTTGGTCAATTAATGATGGGTCCACAATTAATGGCTTATTTCTATCAAATTTATTTATGGGGAAAAATATATCACATTCAATTAGAATTCTAGAACAAGCTTTGAGCTTGTTCTTTTTCTATATAATGATATTTTTGTAAACAATCAAAAATAAATGAAGCAAAACCATATGTAAAAGTTCCTCCAATTGTATTAAACAAAATATCATTCACATCAAATGATCTCAATAATAATCCTGAATATGTACCAATCAACTGAATAACTTCTATTGTCAGTGAAAATCCAAAGCAGATGAAAATAAAATAACGTATACGTATTCTTCGTTTCAATGTCAATGGAAGTAGCACACCTAATGGAACAAACATAATAGCATTCATGATACATTGAGAAAAATCTTGAGAACTCAAGAATCCTCCTTGATTATTACTTAATGGAATGATATTCACAAAATGAAGTAATTCTTGAACTTCAATACTTTGAAATGAGAAAAATGGTGGAATTGTAATCAAGAATACACACAAAAGATAACATATAAAAACAATATAAAAGAAAAGATTTATCCTTTTTTTCCACCTTTTTGGAAACAATATATAAGTAAAAAAAGATATTGGTATACTCATCAAAATAATATATGGCATTTCATTTATAAAATCATACATCCATTTAACCTCCTGTTATTAATGTGGTTTTCGGATACCCCTTCCCATCATAATAATAATATTGAAAATGAGTCTTTTCATATTCTTCTACAGTTAACTTTCCAAGATGAGGATAATTCGTTATTAATCCACAAACTCCCATATCTAAATACTGTTTCATTTTCTTAGTATTATCAACTGTCCAAATATAAATAGGTATCATATGCCTAACTGCCTTTTGAATAAAAGCTGTACTTGCTCGATTCTCTTCCATTGCCAGAAAATCGATATCCATCTCCCAAATAGAATCATCAATATCGCCAACACTTCCATAGATACAATAACCTACCCACCACTGTGGCTTTTCTTTTTTGATAACCTGTACACTATCATAGTCTAACGACATAAATATGGATTGTCTTGAGAACTGATACTGTTCTATAATATCAATAACTTTATGGGCCATGTCTTCTCCATTATCTTGAGTTGGTTTTAATTCAATTAATAAACCAACTGCCATTTTATCTCTTTTCATTTTTTTAATTAAGTTCTCTAAAGTCAAGATATTTGATTTATGATTATTTTGTGAAAGTGTTATTTCTTCAAGCTCAGTTGCTGTTAAATCAGAAACCTTCTTGTTGACATCAGATAAACGAGATAAAGTTGCATCATGAAATACAATAGGAATTCCATCTTTGGATAACTGAATATCAATTTCGGCATAATCTACTTGACTATTGTTCGCATCTTGAATTGCCTCATATGTATTTTCAACAAAATATCCAGAACCACGATGTCCAATAACCCAAGGTCTATGAACAAGAGCATCCTGATGCAAATAAATAATCATGAAACATATGATAAAAATACCAACAATACATCTAGAAAACAACTTATGTTTCTGGTAAAAACGAAAATGAGCTAATCGTTTTTTCATATAATATATGATTTCTCTAACAAAATTCTGTCCTTTCATAATCCATCCATTTAAATAATCTATCTCAACTGGAATCTGGTCCACCGTCATGAGAGTGTCTTCATATCGTGAAACCAAATTGATGATATAACGCATGAAGAAAGTCATAGCTATAATGGAGACAAAATAGAGAAGAACATATTGTATAGCACTATAGCGAAATGCTGTTGAATTGATTGTATATTTAAGGAAATACCAATTAAAATCACGATTATGTAAGATTGGATAGGGAATTAAATTCATAATCATATATTCTATAAATATCCATAAAAGCAAATAAACAAGTAAACTTCCCTTTTCTTTAAGAGTTATTTTTTTAAATAAAGAGAAACTTTCTTGTGTTGCTGAAATGATACTCTTTCCTTTAAAAACCATGTATACTGGAACAAAAATCATTATTATAAAAATCAAATAATAAATAATAGAAACCAGACAAATCAAAACATTGCCACCTAGTGTTAACTTCAATTCACCAAAAATAAAATTAGGAATATCCCATCTTTGAATATAACTGTTTAAATATCCTATATGTACAAGTGGTAATAAGAAAACAATATAAATACCACATAATGGTAGTGATGGATAATGAAGAGATTTTAAAGAACAAAAACTCTTTAACATAATTTTTCTTAATGATAATTTCTTATGTTCTTTATCTAATGCAATAATATTCATAACAACATAAATCTCATAAAAAATAATTAAGATCATCAATATAAATAAAAACAAACATATCACAATACCTTTAAAAGATAAAAACTGATAAATAATATCTTGGTTAAAAGCAATTCCATATGTGACACTATCTAAATATTCTTGAAGAATTCTTCTTAAAATAGGGCTTAAGATAAAAAGAGTCATCATCTTATAAAATATTTCAAACTTTAAGATATTTTGAAATAATGAATAATACTTATAATTTCTTATTCTTTCCACCTTGTTTCTCCCCTTTTGACTTAAACATTATATTTCAACAGTATGGAATTATTGTGTTAAATTCATCTTCTTATTTGTGTATTTATAAATAATATAAGTGACAACTATACATACAAGTGCAAGATAGAATTCTGGATAGCAAAGAGCAATACTTAGGTTCAAATCAAATTGTCCGCTAATTGTTAAGATATGCCATGTCATAAACTCATAGATTTCCATAACAATAATGCCAATCATTCCAATACTTCCTATGATTTCACTATTATAACCAAAATTTGTCCAAATGCCAACAAAAGCAAGAATAATACATGTCAGCGCTACTGGATTGTCTAATAATATAACACCATAAACTTCTTCTACACCTTTCATACCTCCAAACCAAGGTAATAGCATCGTTAATAAACTCAAGCTCAAAGCAACACTCATGATTATTTTTCTTTTCATATACTCATACCTCCTACACTATGAGTATACTCTTTTTGTACAAAACCTTTTTGTAATACTCGCTTAAAAATTTCTTAAGATTTACTTAAGATATCAAATAACTACGTTTCAATTTCTATTTCTCTAGCATTTCTTTAATTGTATAGTTATATATTTATTCTTCTAATTCATAATCAATATGTTCTAATGTCATTTTTAACTTTTCATCCTTATTTGCCTTATTATAATGTAAGTAATGTGTATATAAAATATCTATCATGATCAATGCAGGTATTTGGGGAGAAATTTTATCTGAAATAGCTAAATTCTTTAATCCACCCATTAAAACAAGTTCATCATAAAAACTACGATATTCATAAACCTTTGCAGCTGATAACATGATTGTTTTTGCACCTTTTTCTTTAGCAGTTTTCAGTCCTTCAACAACTTCCTCTGTTCTACCACTTACACTAATTCCAATCACAAGTGACAACTTATTAACTCTCGTTATATTCATACGAATAGAATGTGCCTCAGCTAAATAATCGACATCCAAACCAAGACGCATAAATCTTAATTTAAACTCTCTTGCAACAACTGATGAAGAACCTATCCCATAAACATACACACGTTCATATAAATCTAACATTTGTGCTAATCTAATCATCTGTTCATTATCAATTAATGAATATGTTTTCTCTAAGACCTTTTGGTATGAATTCAATACTTGCCTTGTTAATATATCTAAATTCTTTTCACTCTTCGTAGAACCTTGAAATGCAAAAAGAAATTCACGATATCCTCTAAAACCAAGTTTCTTTGAAAATCTTGATAAAGATGCTTCTGAAACAAATAATCTTCGAGAAACTGCTTTTGAGGATAAGTCCTCTCCATTGACATAATTAATAAAATAATCTGCAATACTTTTTTCTACATTTGTGAGATCATCATAAGCTGACTCAATAACAGGAATAACACTTTTATTATAAGATAACATTACACATCCTCACTTTCTTTTTCATTATAGCACAAAAAGGAAACTTTCGTTTCCTTAAATATATTCTTGAATGATAGGCTTAATTAATCTTGTTAATTTCTCATAACCCAATTCATTTAGATGAAGTCCATCTTGATAATACTCTATCAATGCTTCTTTATTTTCATCAATAAACTCCTCAAATATAGAAACAAATCTTGTCTTTGGATCAATAATTATGTCCTGACATTGTTGATAAATCATCTCAACAAGATCATTACAGCGGATACCAGGAACTTGATGATAACTTCTTAAAGATTCTACACAAGGCAATGTAGAGAGTAATAAGATTTGTGTTTGTGGACAATTCCCTCTTATTAAGTCAATAATATTTTTAATATTGACCGCAATTTCTTTAGGAGAAAGCATAACGGTATTTCCTAGATCATTAATTCCTATCATCATAACAACAACCTTTGGCTGATATTTAATAACAGCTTCATCACATATCCATAAAAGTTCATTTGATGTTGCACCACCAACACCACAATTATATTTAATAGAAATATCTTGATAATAATGTTCAATATTATACATTTCTGTAATAGAATCACCAAAGAAAATGACTCCTCCTTCTAAAGCTATTTTTGTTTGTTGTATAATAGAAAGAATTCTTTGGAGTTGTCCTTCTCTTAATTGATAATAACAAGGGTTATATTTCATTGTTTCTCTCATGGTTGAACCTCTATTTTCATTCCAATTTCAAACATTCTTTTCCAAGGCATATCAATTTCTAGAATATGGCATGGATGTACATGACTTATTTTAAGGGAGTTATAATATGTCTGTAATTTTTCCATAATTCTTTTTTCTACAACCTCTTGTTGATCCTTGAAATCATAATAAGAAAGACCCAATTCTACTAAGTCATTCTCTACCATATCTTTACGAACAATCGCTTGATAAAAAACATCCTCTATTATTCTATAACATAAATTAAAAATCAAATCCTTTTGTCCAATAAACATCTGAGTGAGAGTTGTCCCTAATGAGTTACAATTTGTATTCCATCCTGCATAACTGATAAGTTTATCTAAGCACCCAAGTTGATCTAAATAGCGTATAAGCTGTAGTTCTCCTCCATTGCTGAAGGCACTATCACACAAAGCAACTTGATAACCTAGTTTCACATAACTTTGTATACGATATGCAAAATCTAATAAATTCCTGTAACTTGTATAAGAAATATCAAGCTCATTATTATCTACAAATGATTCTTGCATAATCTTCCCAGGACAATTGATTGCGAGTAAATAATCTGCATCATTAGCATTATCAACAATAACTGCTTTACAGACACGAATATGTGACTTGAGACTTTCATACATAGGTCTATCTTCATATTTAGGAACAAGAGTAGGTCCTAGAATGGATGCATAGAATGGATAAACCTTTGGTTCAATATGATAATATTCATGATAAGCTCTTGCTAGTAAGGACATAGCAACTTCATCTGCACCTGGATAGATCATCACTTTTGTATCTAGATTTTTTTCTTTAACCTTTTGAACAATTGTCTTTTGAGATATTGCAGTGTATCCATAAGGTGATGAATCATCTTGTGGAATAACAAGAAAGTCAATATAGTCTTCTTCTAAATATTTAATAACCTCTAAGTTCATAGATGTATTAAAATCTCTTCTGGTCTCATAATCATTCACAATATCCTCTGGTATACAAATAGCTTCAAGTTCAGCTTCCTCTTCATCTGTGAGACTATGTCTTTTTTTATAATCGAGTAAATATGCTCTTTTGAATAATGCATATCCATACTCTTCATAATAATCTGGTTCTTCTTCACTTGAATTATAACTTGGTGCTCTCATAATACATAAGAAAGCATAAATCTTCATCTTTGGGTTGATTTGTTTTAATTTCTTAATAATACTTAATCGGCTCAATGCTTCTTCACGTGTAAGATGATGAATACGTGAAGGAATGAGACCACCATATAAAATCATATCTATAGAAAGAACAACATTATCACAATCTTCACTATTTTCTAGTAAAAAATCACTTATTTGTTTTGTATCTGTTGGTTCTTTTTTATGTCCAAATAAATCCATGTCTGGAACCAATAAATCAATATCTTGATTTGTCTTTCCAATCATTTCAGGAAAGACTCTATTACAAGGTCTTTCATCTAATGGTATTAATAATGTTTTCATTTCTTCTCATCCTTTTTATCCACAAAATAATATGGATCCTTCTTTAATATTGCCAATCCTTTTTCCCAAACTGCTTGCGCATTCAAAACATAGCATTTTGCTTCTAAAACATTTCCAACTTGATAATCCGTATTATCTAAAACATCAAGTATACGATCATATCGCTGTTGATAACCTTTAAAATCATGACGAAGAACATCCATATTTATGACACTTTTATCATGACATATTACTTTATAATCAAAACTTCCTCGATACAAATAACTTGGCACACACATTTCTTCAACTCCATGCATAGATGTATTACATAAAAGTCCACAACCTAGCATAATAATCTTCCCTTTTCTTCTTTTGACCTCGTGAAGAGGTGAAGAAGGTCCAACAGGACTAAAATCTCTTTGATGAGCGCTTGCTATTATCTTAGCATCTTTTCCCCATACACCAATGCTATGTGTTGGATTTATACTGCGATAAACATCTTGATTTTGTCTAAAAATTTCAGGTAATATTCCTACACAACTAGGAGTAGACATCACATCAAAAATACGATGATCAACATTGACATCTAAATAACTTAATGTCGGCAACATCAAAGTGCCCTCTTGAACTGTTGCTTTTAATGCATCAATCACTGCCTGAGGTCCACCTTCAATAACATCGTGACCTTTTAAAGCATTGTAAGAAGAATGCACAAGAATTGTATCGTCTTCTTTAATACCTAATTTTCTTAAATCATCAATCAAAGTTTTTGCATCCATCGTTCTCTCCTTATCCCTGAACTTTTGTTATAATATCTTGTAAAGCTTCTAAAATACTTGTTTTTCTATGACATTTATATTGACAGTCAATATCTGAAACCAAATAGCCTTCCTTTGCGATAGGAAACATACAAAAATCATTAGGAGCATCACCTATTGCATAAATCTCATAGTGAGGATACAAGATTTCAATAGCGTGACCTTTTGATGCTGATTGATGTAATATTTCTAAAGATGTTTGTGAAGTCTTTATTGCCTTTGTATTTTGATAAGTTGAGTTCACATAAGTCTCTATCTCATCAAGTTGTTTTGTATCTCCAATGAGTAAAAAGAGAACTGTTGGCTGGCAAAGAATAATTTCTTCAAAATCATCTTTTATAATATGTGAATCATAAAATTCTTTTGGGAAATCAGGATCTCTATCTGTTTTCCAATAACGATTAGATACTGTATTTAATTCAATACGAATATCTTTTGTTTTTATATCTTTATATATTTGTAAAGCATCTTGTTTATCTAATAAGGTTGCTTGATAATGATCATCTCTATTAATAACAGCACCATTTTGAGAAATACGATGAGTCATATGTAAATGATATCGTTCATCTACTTTAATAATATCATGGTCTAGTCTTCCCGTACAGACAGCTAATGTACATCCCAGTTCATGAAGTGAACTCAAACATTCTAATGTTTGAGTCCCCCCAATAATTGCATTATGACTGTCGAGTAAAGTTCCATCTAAATCAAAGACAACAACTTTATTCTTCAACTTGTTCAGCTCTTTCTTTATTCATAACTTTTACAAATGGGATGTATATAAGAACTGAAACAATGAGAATAACAAGTCCAACAACTCCAGACATAATATCTCCACCAGTTGCTAGAAAAGCACTGATGACTGGTGGTGTTGTCCATGGAATCAGAACATAAGTATGTGCCATAATCCCAATTTGAGTTGCAAGTGCACCAATACCAAGTCCTGCTAATGTTGCTCCAATCATAGGAATAATAAGGATTGGATTCATAACAACTGGTAGTCCAAACATTAATGGTTCAGAAATATTAAATAGTGCAGGAACCAGTCCAAGTTTACCTATAACTTTATAATCGTTTCTTTTTGAAACAAGGAAGATTGCAATAACAAGTGCCAACATATTACCAGCACCACCCATAAATGCAACTGAATCTAAGAATGGTTTTGTAATAATTTGTGTAGCTGCTTCTCCTGCATTTATCGCATTCACATTTAAAGCTAAGCTTGCTAAATAAATAGGTTCTAAAATTGGATTAAAAATATATGCTGAATGTATTCCAAATCCCCATAATAACATATATAATATATAGATAATAATTAATCCAATAGGTGATGAAACAATCGCCGTAAATGGTGTTTGTATCCAAGTAAAAATCAAATCATTTAATGGTGCTCCCATAGCATCAGTTACAATTCTTACAATTGCAAAAATAATAACTGTTAAAGCAACTGGAATAATTGAATTAAATGATCTTGCAATACCTGTTGGAACACTTTCAGGCATTTTAATAATTAAAGCTTTAAAACTCATCAAGAAACGAAGCACTTCAACTGATAATAAAGCTGATAGAAATGCTGTAAACATTCCTGCTGCCCCTAAATAATAAGTTGTCACATATTCACCAATTGTTGCATCAGCTACAAAAGGAGTTAAACATAAGAAACTCACAACTGCCATTGCCCCTGTAATTGATGTATCCATTTTGTAATTCTTTGCTAATGCTTTTGCAGTCGTAAATGTTAATAAAATTGCCATCACTGACATTGATGCTGAACCAATAACACTTCCTAATTGTGCAAACTCACTACATGGCAACCCAAACCATTTATCTAAATAATTCCCTTCACCAACAAATACACTGTTTATAAGCGTAAACAGTGATGCAGTGATAACTAATGGCATAATTGAAATAAAACCATCTCTAATTGCTGCTAAATATCTATTCTTTGATAATTTTTCAGCAATTGGTAATAATAAATTTGAAATTTTATCCATCATATTTTTTACCTCTCCTTCTTTATTTCATCTACAAATCTCTTTGTAATGACTTGTGGCCTTGTGATAATTGACCCAACAACCACACTATAACAACCTAATTCTAAAACTCTTTTCACTTTTAAAGGAGTATCAATATTTCCCTCTCCAATAACTGGATGTTGAACTGAAGAAATAATATCTCTGATAATCTTAAAATCATCTGCTTCAATTTTATGACCATAACTTTGTGGTGTATACCCCACAAGTGTTGTTCCAATAAAATCAAATCCAAGTTGATCAGCATGTTTAGCTTCTGCAACTGTTGAACAATCAGCCATAAACAACTGATGAGGATATTTGTTTTTGACTGCTTTAAAGAATTCATCTAAACTTTGCTGATTTAAACGGAGTTGCTTTGTTGCATCCATCGCAATGATATCCACACCCACTTCTACCAAAGCGTCGACTTCCTTCATAGTTGTAGTAATGTAAATATCTGTTCCATCATAATCTTTTTTGATAATTCCAATAATAGGCAAATCAACTTCTTTTTTAATAGCACGAATATCTTCTACACTATTAGCCCTTATTCCCTTAGCTCCACCCATCTTTGCAGCTAGTGCCATCTTTGACATAATGTAAGACGAATGTAGTGGTTCATCCTCTAATGCTTGACATGATACAATCAGATTATTTTGAATTTCTTTCATCTTTTTTCCTCCTCTGATATCAATTTACTGATATTTTTAATTATTCACAAGTATTTAAGGATATTTAGAAATTACTTTCACTTTTTCTTTGTAACCGCTTAAATTTAGTCGGCTTTTGAAAGTAATTTCGAAAAAAAGATAAAAGGTATTTTTATATCTTTTAATCAATAATTCCTAATAATCCTTATTGAATTCATTCTGTAGCTCCTCCGCTATTAGTAAACATATTTGATATCTTGAAGCAAAAATATGTTTTCACTACTGACTGATTCTTACCTGAACATAAGATGATTCCTATTGGAGAATTATCTCCTTCATTCATGAACTCTCTTTTGTAATCATTTACATACATCTGTATTTGTCCTAAATTTCGATAACGAAACTGAGTTGCTATGAGAAAGTTTTATAATACTTTTCCAATTTCAGGTCTTTGCCATACTCAGCACGTTCTTTACTACCTTGCTTTTCTACAATCATTTTACCAATCTGCCAGTCAGTTTTTACCATTGTAAAGTTAGCAGTCTGATAAAACTGTTTGTCTAACTATTACTCATCAGTGATTGAATCTCTTTATAAAAGTGTAGAGCTATGTAATCTAATTCTGATTCTTCTTTTGTCATAAAATAACCCTCCTATTTCTATATACAAGTTTTTAAGATCATTTTTCTTTTTTATACGAAAAAAACAAGATTCTAAGCAGAACCTTGTTTCTTTAAACTTTCTTGTTTATCCTTTTGTGTTTTAATGACTTTTTGACGTGAGAACTCTTCTCTATCTTTTTCATCTAAAGCTTCGCTAATAAACTTAACTGTCGATTCAAATCCAGGAATTGAAATGTTTTTAAGAGCATTCGCTCTTTTTTGAGTTTTACGTATAGCATTTGCTAAACGATAAACAGCATTTTCAATTTCAGCTAATTTCACAGTTAATTCTTTAACATGATAGAAACATCTATAAGCATAATCCACTTTAGAATTGGCTCTTTCAAAACCATATCCTAGACGAAGAGGTGTTTTTTCATAAGAAACTTTAGGGATTTCAACTCCCATAACACTTCGATAAGTGACACTAATTCCTTCATCAATAGGGACTGCTTCTACAATATCACTGATAATTCCTAAAGACATATTGGCTTCTTGAAGAGCATAATATGCTTTTTCATAAGATTCAGTGATATCATCTCTAATCATCTTGACATCATCTAATAAACTCATCATTTCTTTGATTAGAACATTTCTTTTCTTATCCATCAAGTCATATCCTAGATATGCTAGTTCTAATGACTTTTTGGTAGCAATCAAATTCCCTTTTGTTGGAAAGACTTGATTAGCCATTATCTACTGCCTGTTGTAATTCTCTAATTGAGCCATCTTCCTGAAGACCAAATTGAGATACAGCTTTTTCATGATCATAGAATTGTTCTAATACAGCATTATCAATACGGTCTAATTCGTTCTTTGGAAGAACTGATAATAGTGACCAACCTAAATCAAGAGTTTCCTCAATAGATCTATTGGTATTGAAACCTTGATTAATGAAATAGCGTTCAAATAAACGACCAAATTCCATATACTTCTTATCAACTGCAGATAATTCATCTTCACCAATAACTGATGTTAATGACTTAACATCTTGAACATGAGCATATGCTGCAAACAATTGGTTAGAAACTGATGAGTGATCAGCTCTTGTAAATCCTTCACCAATACCATCTTTCATTAAACGTGATAATGATGGAAGAACGCTAACTGGTGGATAAATACCCATTGCATTCAATTCAGAATCAAGTGTAATTTGCCCTTCTGTAATATATCCAGTTAAGTCAGGTACAGGATGAGTAATATCATTGTTAGGCATTGTCAAGATTGGAATCTGTGTGACAGAACCTTTTGCAGAATTTGCAATCCCTGCTCTTTCATATAAAGAAGCTAAATCTGAATAAAGATATCCTGGATATCCTTTACGACCTGGAATTTCTCCCTTACTTGAAGAGAATTCACGTAACGCTTCACAATAAGAAGTGACATCAGTATAGATGACTAAGATATGCATATCATGTTCAAATGCTAAATATTCAGCAGCTGTTAATGCACATCTTGGTGTTAAGATACGTTCAATGATTGGGTCATTTGATAAGTTCAAGAACATAACAACTCTTTGCATAACTCCTGCTTCTTCAAATGAACGTCTAAAGTATTCAGCAACGTCATTAGTTACACCCATAGCAGCGAAAACAACCCCAAATCCTTTTCCTTCATCATCAGCAACTTTTGCTTGTTTAACAATTTGTACTGCTAATTGATTATGTGGCAACCCAGATCCAGAGAATATTGGTAATTTTTGACCACGAATCAAGGTTGTTAAACAGTCAATAGATGAAATTCCTGTATTAATATAGTTTCTTGGATAAATACGAGCCACAGGATTTAATGGTAAACCATTAATATCCATTGATTTCTCAGCATAGATTTCTCCAAGTCCATCAATAGGTTTCCCAGCTCCAGAGAAAACACGACCTAAAATTTCTCTAGAAACAGGTAATTCCATTGGATGACCTAATAATCTTGTTTTTGTATTTGCAAGGGAAAGTGAGTTTGTTCCTTCAAAAACCTGAACAACAACTCTTTCACCTTCTATTTGAACAACACGTCCTAAACGTGTTGAACCATCTTTACATTGTAATTCAACCATTTCGTCGTATGATGCACCTTTGACATGATCTAATACGACTAATGGACCGTTAATTTCATTCAAACCTACATATTGAAGACTCATAACTTATTCCTCCTTTAGTCTATAGATGCAACAGCTTCATCAATGTCTTTATAATAATCATCAAATAAATCTAAATGATTATTTGGAACATCATATTTCATTTTAATGACTTTATCAAAGATACCAGTTTCCATAATCAAACGAATTGGTTTACCAGCATTAACAACTTCTTTACCACGTTTATAGAGATAAAGAATGACTTCCATCATTTTTAATTGTTTTTCTAATGGTACATAAGTATCATCTGGATGGAAAGCATTTTGTTGTAAGTAACCAACACGTACTAATTTAGCAACTTCAATAATTAATTTTTGATCATCAGGTAAAACATCAGATCCCATTAATTTAACAATTTCCATTAATTTTGTTTCTTCAGCAAGAATACTAGATAATTCTTGACGATCTCTTAAGAATTTAGGATCAACATTTTTGTTAAACCATCTTTCCAAATCAGGAATATATTCACTATAACTTTGATTCCAGTTAATTGCAAAATAGTGACGAGCATAAGCTAATGCTTTATCTAATGCCCAGAATGTACGAACGAAACGTTTTGTATTTTGAGTAACTGGTTCAGAGAAGTCAGCTCCCTGAGGAGAAACTGCCCCGATAATTGTAACAGAACCTTTTGTTCCATTTAAATTGTTCATATATCCAGCACGTTCATAGAATTGAGATAAACGTGAAGGCAAGTATGCAGGGAACCCTTCTTCAGCAGGCATTTCTTCCAAACGTCCAGAGATTTCACGTAATGCTTCTGCCCAACGAGAAGTTGAGTCAGCCATAATCGCAACATGGTAACCCATATCACGGTAATATTCAGCCAGTGTAACTCCAGTATAAATAGAAGCTTCACGAGCTGCAACTGGCATATTAGAAGTGTTTGCAATTAAGACAGTTCTGTCTGTTAAAGGTTTATTTGACTTAGGGTCAATCAATTCTCTAAATTCTTCAAGAACCTGTGTCATTTCATTTCCACGTTCTCCACAACCTACATAAACAATAATATCAGCATCACACCATTTAGCAAGCTGATGCTGTGTCATTGTTTTTCCAGTACCAAATCCACCAGGAATAGCTGCTGTCCCACCTTTAGCAATTGGGAACAATGTATCAATAACACGTTGTCCAGTAATAAGTGGCATTGAGATAGGAAGACGTTTGGCAACTGGTCTAGATTGTTTGATTGGCCATTTTTGAGTCAATGTACATTCAATAATCTTTCCTTCTTCATCTTCAATCTTCATCACAACATCATCAATTTTATATTGACCACTTGGTGCAACTTCAATAACTTTACCTTTTGTATATGGCGAAACCATACATTTATGCATAATTAAATCTGTTTCAGGAATAGTTGCATACACATCTCCACCTTGAACTTGATCACCAACTTTAGCAACCACAGTGACATCCCATAATTTATTCTTATCAAGTGGGTCAACATGACTTCCTGTAGGAATAAATGATCCAGATTCTTTTGCTATTTCTTCTAGGGGTCTTTCAATCCCATCGAAAATATTTCTTAAAATACCAGGCCCAAGAGTTACAGAAATAGGTTGACCTGTTGGATAAACAGGTTCACCTGGTTTCAATCCTGTTGTCGTTTCATAGACTTGGATTGTTGTAAATTCTTTTTTGATTGAGATAACTTCACCAATCAATCTTGCATTTCCAACATAGACCATTTCTAACATAGAAAAGGCATCAGTATCTTTTACTGTAACAACGGGACCATTGATTGAATAGATTACATTTTCATTCACTTTCAAATCCCCCTTGTTCTTATTTAATGATTAATCCAGAATTTTTATTGAACCATTCCTTTTGATTTGCCAAAGCAAAATCTAAAGTTTCATCAACAACCAAAGAAGATTCTTTGTTTTCAATAATAAATCCACCAATAGTAATATCTTCACTTGCTTCTACTTTAATATCAGATCCAAAAGCTTTTACTAAAGCTTTCTCCATTGATAAATCTTTTGAAGCAACAAACATAATTGAGTTTGTTCCTACAAAATCAGCAGCAACTTTCTTAATCTTTTCTTCCATAAAAGATGCATATTCTTTACTTTGAGTAAAAGCAACTAATTCTTCTCTTGCTTTTGCAAAAATAGTTTTAACATATTCATCTCTTTTTTCAATTAATTTTTTAGTTCTTTCAATATGACTTTCAGAAATTTCAGCCGAAGCATTAGAACTCATTTCTTCTTCTTCTTGTTTCAGTTTTAAATCTGCATCTCTTTTTGCTTCAGCACGCATAGATTCATAAGCTTCATCTTCAAGAGCTTTCACTTCATCAAGAATAGATTTTTCTTCATTCTTAGCTTGTCTTTCAATTTCATCTTTCATATAGAGAAATACTTGATCAATATTTTGCATAATCACATTCTCCTATAATTTTACACCAATTGCTTCTGATACATAACCATCAATTGTTTCTCCGATTTTAGAGTTTCCATGACGGTCAGGTATTTCAGTAATTAATGGCTTCTGTTGTTTTAATTTAATTTCAGATATAATATCTGGACACATATCGACTAACTTTGTTGTGACCAAAATAATTGCAATTGTTTCATCCTTCATTTTACTTTGAAGAACACTCAGAAAATCTTTTCTGCTGTGAACAACAACACCTTCAATTCCAACAAGTCTTAGTCCCATCAATGTATCAATATTATCGCTGATTAAGAAAAACTTCATATAATCAGACCTTTCTTTTCCAAATTATAAAGCGTTGATAATTAAGATAGAAATTAATAACCCGTAAATAGCAACCCCTTCACCTAAGGCAACGAAGATCAATGCTTTACCGAAGTTATTGTCATTTTCAGAGAATGCTCCAATTGCTGCAGGTGCAGCAGCAGCTACGGCAATACCAGCACCTAATGCAGAACATCCAGTTGCTAATGCAGCAGCGATAAATCCTAAACCTTGAGCCAAAGTCCCAGTCATACCTGCATCAGCAGCGAATGCTGAACTCATTGATAAACATAAAGTTAAAGCAACAGCTCCGAAGAACCCACCAACATGAGTTAATAAACGCCATTTCGCACTTTCTTTGCTTACTTTAGAAGTAAACATTTTAACTAATGGTAATGATAATAAAACAACTGCAACTAATGGTAAAATAAACATTAAAATAGACATAATAAATTTCCTCCAAATATAATTTTATCTTTCTTTAATAGAGATAAAAGGTTTCCCTTTTCCTTCATAATAACGTGAGAACATTTCGTAGAATTCAAGACGTAAAACTTGGATACCCACAATCATACCTTCCAAACACATAACGAAAGCATTCCCAATCACAACAACCAATAAATAACTCAATGTAATTGCTGTTCCACCTGCAACCATTTCAGCAAGTGTATAAACAACCATCATCATCCCAGCATGTGATAAAACGAAACCACCAACACGTAAGAACGACATTGTGTTCGCAATAAATGTTAACATAACTTCAAACAATTCAAAGAATGCTTCTGTAAAGAATGCTCCAAATCCATGTGGGAACATCTTTTCACCTTCAAGTTTGTAAGATAATGGTTCTTTTAAGAAAATCATAATGACTGGCATTGCAATTAAAAGTCCAATATAAAGTGGTCCACCAAGTGGTAAATTTAATCCCACTAACATATTTGCAACTAATAATAAGACTGAAACATAGAATACAAGTCCAGCAATACCATTTTGAGAGAATAATAAATCTCCCCAATGTTTTTTCTTTAAATTCAATATAATATTAAAAGCTATTGAAATAATAATTAAGATAACTCCTGTGGCAATGGCTGCCATCAATAGCGTCATTGTATTTTCAGACTCCATTGGTAAGAACATTGGTTCCATAAAATGTTCAAATAATGCTTCACTACCAAAAATAGAACCAAATACAAACCCAAATATAGTACTTGAAATACCTAAACGCATTCCTACAGCCCCTAATTGCATACCTTTCCATTTATAGAAGAAGTATCCAATAAGCGATAAAACAATTCCTTGACCAATGTCACCAAACATCATTCCAAATAAGAATGTATAACTGATAGCAACTAAATTTGTTGGGTCAAAGTCTGTATAAGATGGAACACCATACATTTCTACAAACATTCTAAATGGTCTTGAGAACCAGTTGTTCTTTAATTTTGTAGGTGGTGTCAAACGTGAATCTCCCATTGCTGGCTTGATTTCAACATGTACATCTTCAATTGTTTCAAATTCATTTTTTATTTTTTCAGCATCTTTGTCTTCTGCAAAACCATAAACAGCTGCATTTTTACCAAAGACAACGACATATTTTTGAGCATCATATGTTTCATTTAATTTCTTAGAAACAGAATAAATTTGATTCATTTCATCAATACTTTGTTGAAATAAATCTTTAATTCTTCCATCTAAAACAACTAAATAATTCTTAGCTGTTTCATCTTCTTCTTTTAAGACTCTTAAAGCTTCTTCAGGTGTTCCATGAACAAACTCAGGAATATGAATTCTTTCAAAGTATAAAGATGAGAAGATATTATCAATCTCTGGTGCTTTTGTTTCTGTTGTCATATACATACAATAAGTTTCTTTTGTTCCTTTGTGGAAAGTCTTAAACAAAAACTCTTGTGCTCCATAGTATTGAAGTTTATCTAAGTTAACAGTTGGAATACGCCCAAATCTCACTTGTAAATAATGACAGCTAAATAAAGTATCAAAATCTACTTCTGCATTAATCATATGCTCTAATTGAGAAATTGTCCCCTCATTCTCTTCAATCATCTGTTGAAGATCTTCTTTAACTTTCTCAATCTTCGTCACTTGTTCTAATACATTACAGAAAAATGTATCTGCTTGTATAATATTAATTCTTGTATTGTCAACATCTTGACATTTTAAATCTAAATGATATCCATCTCTCGCTTCTTCCATACGCGCGATTAAATCAGCATACGGGTTTTCCCTATTTAAAACCGATAATCCTTGCACAGAATCAGCAAATTTCGAAGCATATTCAGGATGAAATCCATCCAAATTAATCAATTTCATTAAAACCGAATCATATTGCTCGGCAGGAAATTCGATTTCTAATAGCTTCAACTTTGCTATTGCCATATGTTTCTCCTTCCTCTACTTTGTTGATTTCTTCTTGATGATTGATTTAGCAAAAACCAAGACAAGGCAAGCAACGACAACAATAGCGACTGGTGTAACAGGCCAGTTTATATGAGCTTCATAAACACATCCCAAATAAACAAGCAATGCATATACAACAATCAAACCACAAATTCCCTTCATTGAGAGAACTCTTTCAATTGTAGAATTTTCTAAATACATTTTTTTAAATGCATTAATTGTAAACGTTCCTGCAATTAAAAGAACTATTCCATCAACAAGTTTAAACACTGTTGACAGTGGTAATGCTATTGCTGGGTAAAGATTCATTGTATAGAAGAGATCTCCATAAATCAATCCGCCTAGCATTGATGCTATACCTAATGAAAGAAGTAATGACCCCATTTTCTTCTTTCTCATCAAAAGTCCAAGCAATGCTAAGATTGCTCCAACTCCTAAATCCCCCAAAAAGATAATAAAGACTGCATAGTAAAGAACTGCAAATGCAATTGTTGTATCAATCTTATCAGATTGTTTCACTTTACTTACTGCCTCAAATGGTTTGACAATTTTTGCATTATGCACAACTGTTGGTGCAACAACTTGTTGATGATCTAAAATATCAGCAGGTAATTTTTGATATTCCATACTCTCAATATCTTTCATCTGATTTTTAAATTCATCAAGAATACGTGTTGGAATAAATCCATAAATTGCACATTTACTTTGATAATCAACCACAAAAATTTTATATTCTTCTATTCTTTGTAAGAACGAAGCTGTTGAATATAACTTCAACAAATCAACTTTATGTGTTTCTCTTAAAATTGTCATCTTTTGATCCATACGCAAGATATATTCCTGCATTGCATCAATTTCATCTTTTAATTCCTTTTTTGCATCCTCTAATTTCCCATGCACAAATGAAGGAATTTTAATTTCTTCAAACCCTAACGCTTGGAAGATGTTGTCAACCTCCAACTGTAAGTTATTTGTTACTATATAACAGCACCAAACATAATGATGATCTTCTCCAAGTTTATTAAATATAAATGGTCGACCCTCATAGTACTTAATCTTATCAAGATTTTGTCTTTTAAAACGACCAAATCTTGCTTGTACATATTGACATTCTAATAATTGATCTAGATTGACTTCAGACAAACTCAAACGATTTAACATTTCTAATGTTTTCTCATTTTCATCTTTTTCTTGTATCAATTGATCTTGAACATCCTTAATTTTTTTGATTTCTTCTTCCAGACCAGTTAAGTAATCAGATTTAACTTGATAATCTAATGTATGTCCTGGAGCTAAATCACGATTTAAATCCAACTTTATATCAGATGCAATCTGAATCAAACGATCTAATAACTGAGTATAAACATTGTCTTCTTGTAATGCATGTACACCTTTGACGTTATTAACAATCTTTGAAGCAGATTGAGGATAAAAGTACTGTGAACCTTTTAATTTAAATAAGACTTCGTCAAGTTCATGACGATCAAAAGTCATATTTAACAATACCATTTCTTCTATAGCCATAAATAAATCCCCCTAGTAGATTAACATCGATTCAATTTGACTCGGTGTCTCTCCATATCTTAAACCTTCAATTATATGCTTAAGATTATCTATTTCTACTTGATATACAATCTTATACGTCATATAAACCAATGCACTATCAGTTGAAAAACGCATAAAACGTTTAGCCAAATGATAATTAATCTTCTCTGTATAATATTCAATGTAAACAAATTCATTATCATCTACAAATAATTTATACGGTGATTCAGCAAGTTTTTTTAAGAATTCACTTGCATCTTTTGTTTCAATCAATTCACTCATAACACTTCTTGGAATACGACTATATTCTAAGAAAAGAGTTTCTTTGATTTGTTCTGGAGTTGCATTGAAATATTTCTTTAAACGATATATTTTTGTAATATTCTGTAACTCTATAGAGGTATTGATCATTGTTAATAAATCTTTACGTTTTTTTCCTTTAAATAATTTATTGACTGTATCAACATACTCTTTATAATAAATATGTTTTAATTCTAATTCTAATAAGTTAGAATCCAATGGTTTATCATCATCTGGTTTATATTTTAAGAATGCATCATAATACTTTGTTCCTCTTAAGAGCACCAACAAACTATCATAATCATTCACCGCTAATAATCCATACAAATCAAAACTTGCATACTTATTCAAATAATCAGGAACTTCAATTTCATATCCTGTGTAGTAATCAGAGACAATTAATCTTGCTTTTGTCAAAATTAATTGAATTTCTAATTCAGTTACACCTAATCGATAGAATTCTAATTCCTTTTTAGAAGCATATCTCATTAATCGGTTTAACCTTAAAAATATTTCTTTATTTAATAAATTTTCTAACTGCCCACGATGAATATTGATTTCTTTTATATCAGATAAGATATCACTATAAGCAGTTTCACTTTTTAGATAAGCGACTAAATCATTAATACTTCTTCTTTTTAGTAGTTCTTCATAATTTTGCTCAGTTAATCTATGTGAATACATAGACCTTGCTTTTGCAAGAATGGCATTTGATGAAAAAGAACTCATACGATCACCTCTTCTCTAAATTTCTTTACAACGATTAACAAGCGTAGAAACCCATTTCTCTTTGTTCTGCTCGTAAAGACTTGAGAGTTGACTCAGTGATTCTGTGTACTCTTGTTCATTTTTGACCTTAGTTTCTTGAATTTGTGCCTCTAACTCTTTTTTATGAGCATCAACTTTTACCTGATATTCTTTGACAAAAGAGTCATAGATTTCTTTTTTCTTTGCACTCATATTGGATTGAACATCTAATTTCTTTTTCTTAGCTTCTTCAACCTTTGTAGAGCACTCTAAATCGACTGCAACAATATCCTGAATAATCTTGTCCAAAATAATCCCTCCTCACTTTATCTTTTAGTTCCTCACCTAGTTTACTCCTATTTTTTTGACATTTCAAGAAAAATAGTTTATTTGAAAAAAGATTGAATCATGCGCAACTTTTCACAAATTCAAACTTTATTCAATAATTTTAACTAATTCATTCTAACTGGTTATTTTATCTTGTATTTATCAATAAAAATCATCTATTCATCAAACTTGAACAATTTGTTTTTTTGTTCACATTAGACTTTTATTTTTATTCATTTACAAAGATTTGTCTAAAGATTTTTCTAATTAACGGACCAGCAAAAAAGATTTGCCATCCTAATGCCATAGGAAAATTTATGACTGTTGTTTGTAGCCACACTGCTATGAAATGTATTCCAGCATTCTTAAATAAAAATGTGGCTATAAAACTCATCATAGGACACATGAGACAGACAATCATTGAACAAAGTATAATTGTTATATGGAATAAATGATCTGCTTGTGAATCAACCAATCTAAACGTTAAACTCTGTGCAATTTTCTCTACAACAAATAATTCTAAAATAATAGCTATTGGCCACATCACAATCATTTCCTGAAAAGCCATTATGAAGACTTGATTTGTCATCCCTCCTGTAGCAATTGCGATATTATAGCAAATCATGGCATAAACCATTAAAAAAGCCATCATCGATGTAAATATAAAATTCTGTAATTTTGTCTTAGGCATATTGTACCCTCCTTTATTTTAGGCACAAAAAAACATGTGTGTTGTTCATAACCATGTGACACACATGTACCGTTTCCAATTATACCAATATCATATTTTTTTTGTAACATAAAGTATATTATCATATTTTTAAATTATATGTAAGAACTTTTCTTATTTTTTTATTTCTGACTGAGGTGCTTTAAACATGATATATATAGGAACAGCCAATAAAACACTTCCACCTAATATATTCCCTAAGGTCGATAATAACATATGTAATGGTAATGTTAACCAATTCACTGTATTTCCTAATTGAGTTAGTCCCATTGTAAAAATTCCACCATTAGCAATACAGTGTTCAAAACCTGGTAATACAAATGCCATGACAAACACCATAATCACAATTAAACGTGCTGTTTCATCTTTGATTTTAACACCTGAATAAGCTGCAATACAGACTATAAAATTACATAAGATCCCTTTAATCAATAATTCCATAACATCAAACTGAAGTTTAGATTCCATAACCCCTTGTAAATAAGGAATCATGATTGCTTCCTGTGCTCCACTTTTGATATATAAGAAACAAACCAAAGCAATTCCTACCATATTCCCAATATAGCAGACAATCCACATTGGAAGAATCTGATGAAACTTTAATTCTCCTTTTAAAACTGGCATAATGCTCACAAAACAATTTCCAGTAAAAAGTTCTGCACCTAAATAAACAATTGCTACCAAACCAATTCCAAATGTCCCTGCAACAGCAATCTTCCCAACAACTGTATGATCATTAAGTAAAGCACCTAAAGTATAAGATAAGATTGCTGCAACACCTAAATAAGCACCTGCCATAAATGATCTCACAAAGAAACGTAATGGATCAGTTTTCATTATATTATATTTAATATGTCCCAATTTACATAATACATCAATATCGCTAAACATAGTATCCCCCTTAAAACCAATGTTATTATATAGGATAGAGTATAAAAAGGCAAAGTATTTCTAATTATATTAAAGGTATTTTGTAAAATTGCGAATTTAATTGATTTCTTAAAACTCAAACTTATTCATATATAAATTTTCTTTGATCATAAGAATAACTTTATATATGTTCTCAATCTTGTTGGCAGTAACAAAACACTAAAAAGAGATATATGGAAAGATAATTCGGAATAAATTCGCGCTTATATTGAAAAACAAAGATAGAAGATATAGTTCAAATCTCTCCTCGTTCTTAATTTTTAATATATATTCTATAGATACACCATTCTGGAATTATAATATTCTTGAGTTTCACATCTTCTTTAATTATTAACTATTAATAGTTTTCCTCTTTGATATAAATTCGTTTTTGAATCATTTTCGCTTTATCTGTTCAACAGTGAAATACGGTATTTCATTCTTATCATCAATCGCTATATCAAGCCTTGTAAGATGAAATCGGTCTTTACCCACTATTTGTATACAAGTATCAAAGAAATCACTATAGGTGCTTTTGTAGTCTGTAACAAACTATAATAATCATATCCTTGTACACTCAAGACCAAATGGCATTCAACTTTATTTGTACCATCATTTAATTGCCTATCTCCATACACCTTGATTGTACCAAACTGATATAGACGTGTATAATCTTTATGTTTAACTTTAGCTTTCTGTATTAGGTAGTATTCTAATAGCAATCCTAATACCCTGCGTATCAGTACCTCCGCTTTCATGTTTTCAAAGATCATGCTTAGATAATCAATCTTAATGCTCAACTCTCTTTTCAACATATAGATGTATCCTCCCTGTTTTTTCAACCTTATTTACTCATAGCGATTCCATTTGCTACATATCATCAGAAACTTTTTCCTGTTTCTATTATTAGTACAAATGTACATATGAATTTGGCAAAATTTACAAAACTTTTTATCTCCCTCACTATATATCTCGTCATCAGGAGCTAATTTATCGCATTTTCAAGAAAATCTCTTACATTTTGTTATTTTAACTATTTCTACAACAAAAAACTTTGCGGCCATAAATCGGCTGCAAAGCATTATGTAGAGCCTGTTTTCTGCTCTTTGGTCTGTATTGTGTAGGGTGGTGCTAGTAATGCGCCATATAAAGATTGTCGCTAACACTCCAATCCAAGCCATTTCCCATGCTTACACTTTGTTCGCTAGTCGTAGCTTGATTAAATTTTCTATAAATCGATCTAAATAATTCAACTATTGAAAGTTTGGCTTAATCCATAAAGATTTTAAGTTATTATTATCTATAACTACAAAAATATCTGATGCAAACATAATGGATACACCTTTAACATTTTTATCACCAATACATACCCATCCATTTTTATTATCGTAGTATGTTTTCCATTCATTAAATTCTTTTTCCCTATATGAGATACCTGAATCATAATCATTTTCCAATTCTACAATTCCGTTGATTGTTTGAGGAACTGACAATTTTTCATCTATCCAATTACAGAATGGATGTAATCCCCATACACTAACTAGTTGATTAGTTAGTGAATCTATACTTAATTGTAAATAACCAATAAGTATAGAAACATCCCCTCTTTTATTTGAAATAAAATCAAAAGAATTTTCATTTTTCCTGTAAATTACTTGTCCTTCATTTATTTCATTAGAATATTTATATGTAATTTTCATTTTTTACCTCCCATTGAATAAGAAATGTACTATTGTATTACTGTCCATATCAACTACTAACTCCCAAGTGCCAGTAATTCCTCTAAATGTTCCAGGAACATTCCATTTAAGACCATTATTTAATATTGTATCTTTAACTGGTGTTCCTCCATCAATAATACTTTGTATTGTTTGATTAGAATTGATGTATGGTCTTGTTAAATCTCCTGCCTCTTGAATAGTTATATATTCTCCATCTTTTCCAATAATCTGAACTTTATTTTTACTTACAGTATCATTTAAATGATTTTTTACCGTTTCTGACAATTTCAAATCTTCAACTCGAATATTTTTATTAAGAGATTCACCAGCTCCCTGATAGCCACTATTAGATGAAGAGGGAGGTGCATAGCCTGGACTTGTATTTCCTGATGAAGCATATCCTTTTGATGTACTGTTTCCTGTACTTCCATGTCCCCCTGAACTTGTTGTATTCCCTATATCTCCTACTGATGAATTACCTATGCTGCTATTTGCATGATTTGTACTTTCACCACCATTTGTACTACTAGGTCCTTTTATACTATCTTTCCCTGTTACCGTGCCTGCTCCTGTATATGGATTGTATGACTGATTTGCTGCTCCTGCTATTGTGGCTAGAAATTCAAGTAACTCTGCATGCTCCTGTATCTCTGCTCCCCATGGCACAAATGTTGTGTATAGCCAGTTTCCATATGCATGATACTGCTTGCTTCCGACATGATAGACTGCATCTTCCCATCTGCCTCCACTGTATGTCCCTGTATCTCTCCATATCTTGACTGGCTTATATTCCCTTGGATGAGACCAGATGTACTCCATCATATCTCTACTATGCTCATTCATATTTGTTACATACTGCTCTGTTAACTGTTTGGTTCCATATGAATAATTATAAATAGTATTAATCTTTGATGCAGTATTCACTCTTACACCTGGAAAGTTACAGGCCTGTGTTCTCACATAATTTAATAGTTCTATTGCCTTTGATATATACGTCTTATGGATAGTACTTGCACAACTATATCCTACGCTTGATTGTACAGCAGATTCATTCACATTTCCAGCATGTTTTATGGTTTCGCATATGATTTTATATTTTCCTACCAGTACAATTTCTGAGTCTTCTGATCTTATTATTCTTTTTAGTGAATAATTGATTGATATATAATCAAGATCCATTGTGTCACAATAAGCTTTGACTGCTTCATTCAAAAGACTCTTATCCATACTGTTATACTTTCTATATGCTTCATCTATTCCATGATTTTTGGCATATTCAACAAATGACTCTTTCTGTTTCTTCTGCTCTGCTGCCTTCTTTTTTGCAGATTCTTGTTTTTTCTTTTCTTGATCAACCTTATCTGCGACTTTCCTTATAGTGTTGCTTGATCTACTGATAATTGAATTGACAACATTCTTTACGACTTTGACTGCCTGCTGAATGATTTTCTTGTTTACAAAGTCTGCTGCCTTCTTAACTGTATTGACAATCGCCTTTGTAACAGTTTTAGCTCCATTATAGATTGTACTGATAGCCTTCTTTGCCCCATTATATATATCCGACACTACTTTTTGTATTCCATCCCATAAATCGCCCAGCCACGAATGTCCACTGGGATCCTTATACATAGATGGATTGTTCAATGCATAGATATACTGATTGTATTCACTTGCATTTCTCTCTCCCAGATAGTTATCTCTTGACAGGAAGCGTCCATTTGCTGTCTCATAGTATCTTGCTCTAAGATACTGGTAGTTGTACTCCGTATTCTCTCCTCTATAGGCATAGCTGTCATTGATATTCTCTAGACTTTTTCCAAAGTCATCATACGTAAAGATATGCTTATCCAGTCCATCATCACTGATGACACTTCCTTGTCTTTCAACTCCCTATCTTCATACTTATTGATTGTACCAAATAGCTAAAGACGAGTGTAATTCTTATGATTAACTTTAGTCAAGAAATACTCCAATGGCAATCCTAACAATCTACGTATTAACTCATCATCTTTGAGGATATCTAATACGACACTTAGATAATCAATCTTGATACTTAATTCTTTCTTTGATATGTTTATGTCCTCCTTGTCTTCCACACAGTAACTGCCCACAGAGAAGTGATTTGTTGCATATTTATAAAAATTTATCATATTATTTTAAATCATAAGATTCTACAACAAAGAACTTTGCAGTCGTAAATCAACTGCAAAGCCTTATGTAGAGACTATTTCCTGCTCTTTGGTCTGTATGTGTAGGGCGGTGTTACTAATGCGCCCTATAAGGATTGTCACTACGCTCCAATCCAAGCCACCTCCCTTGCTTACACTTCGTACGCTAGGAGTGGCTTGAAGCTTCAACTTCTTACCAGAGCTTCACAAAAAAGGAGCTTATAAAGCTCCGATTCTTAAACTAATATCAATTTATCGACTGCAAAATACTATCAGCTACAATCATACAATCTTCTATAGTATTTAAAAATACATCTTCACCAAACGTCTTTTTGAAGACATTGTAAATGATTTCTGATAAATATTGATGTTCAATATTTACTTTGTCTTCAATAACACTATATATTTTATTTATTTCATAATCGTATTCATCAGGCGGAGCAAATGGTAATAAATCAATAGGGTCCCATTCATCTATGATTTTCTTTATGCGTTCTTTTTTTATATTATTCATGCCTTTTACTTATCCTTCCTTTAAAAAATATTTAACGATGTAATCTTGAAAATGATTATTTACCTTTACCAAACAATTTATCTACGATCTCTAGCATATTAGCATCAAAATTTGCGCTTGACCAAGTTGTCACTAATTTCCCATTTGAAGTAACAACAGCAACACCATCACGAGAAACAAAAGCATATTTACCATTTCCTTGAGATAATGCTTTACCATTTGCTACATAGCTATCTACCATTTCTTGATTAATCCCACGTTTAACCATTGAGTCATTCGTAGCATGGTCAGCATATTGCTCCCAATCTACTTTTAAACTTGGCTTTTCTACATAAGTACCCATTTTACCAAAATCATCACCAAATTCAGCTCCACTAGCTCCCTGCGGGCTGGGTTTGACTACTTATTTTTTAAGTGGTCAAATACTGGATATGTCCTTATTTTACCACGTTTTCTTTGCTTTTTCATCTTCTCTTATGCACTTGCTTTACTTTCTTCTCTTTTGGTAGGTATTTGATAGGCTGTTTTCCTCTTCATCATACTGTAAATGATGTTCACTAATCTTCTCATGATACATAATAATGCTTGTATCTTTGTCTTTCCCTCTGCTATTTTGCATTCAAAATAAGCTCGCATAATTGGGTTGCGTGCTTCGCCTTTGGTATTTACCTGTATTTGTTGCATAGTTTAGAAAAGTTTTCTATTCTCTTCACAATGAAACACAAATGCAAATGTGAATTTGTCTACCATTTTAGAAAACATTTTATCTTTTCTACTATTATTACAAATGAAAGGTAACGAATTGGCAAGATTCTTAAAATTACTTACACTATTACTACTGTTGCAAAGACCTTAATTCCGTAAAATGAGCAAAACTTCATTAAACATTTATATTTACTCCTATTTTTTGGCATAAAACTGTGCAGTAAAAAAACAGGATTTAAGCCATTAAAATAACCTATTTCCTGTTTCTTGGTGTGTATGTGTAGGGCGGTGTTACTTGTCGCCCACACAAGGATTGTCAATAACGCTTCAATCCTCAAGCCCTTCCCTCTGCTTACACTTCGTACACAGAGAGGACTTGATTGAGTTGCAAATTCAACCTGTTAATTTTTGACAAAGAAAAAGAGCACTCTCACTATGAATACTCTTTCTCTGATGTATATTATTTAATTTTTAATTTCTCTAACAATAATACCTTTTTTAGTGGCGCAATCATTTATTTCTTTTATTAAATTATTTCTATAGATTGCTATTGCAGCATGTATCTCTCTTTCTCCATCCCCACCTTCATATTCGGGAAAAATAATATAATTGGTTTGGTCCATTTTTTTAATAATGAATTCATTCCCCTCAAATTCTCCATTTCTGATATGAAATGATGTGATGAACAAAATAATATCATCATATAACTCTTGCGTGTTAATTTCTGATTGTAAAAATCTTTCTAAAACGTTCATGATATTTTCCTTTCTATTTAACAGGAAATGCACTTAGCATACCTCCATCTTCTGATAAAACAATCTTAATTAGCGTTTCACCCTTAGTTCCAATAACTTTCCCTACATCAATAATAATTTCATAACTTTGAGACCCAAGCTTTGTTATGCCATTGTCTGCTATGGTTTTAATTGTTCCATTCTTTAACCCTTCTCTTAATATTACTTCTGCCTCTGCCTTGGAACCTCCTAGAAATTTAGTTCCATTACCACCACTAGTTGATAGATGTTTTGGCTTTACATAAGCATCATCAAGATTAAACCTTTTTAAGACATCTTTTCCTTTATTAAATATTGAATTAGCTCCACTAACTCCCTGATAGCCACCATTAGATGAAGAGGGAGGTGCATAGCCTGGACTTGTATTTCCTGATGAAGCATATCCTTTTGATGTACTGTTTCCTGTACTTCCATGTCCCCCTGAACTTGTTGTATTCCCTATATCTCCTACTGATGAATTACCTATGCTGCTATTTGCATGATTTGTACTTTCACCACCATTTGTACTACTAGGTCCTTTTATACTATCTTTCCCTGTTACCGTGCCTGCTCCTGTATATGGATTGTATGACTGATTTGCTGCTCCTGCTATTGTGGCTAGAAATTCAAGTAACTCTGCATGCTCCTGTATCTCTGCTCCCCATGGCACAAATGTTGTGTATAGCCAGTTTCCATATGCATGATACTGCTTGCTTCCGACATGATAGACTGCATCTTCCCATCTGCCTCCACTATATGTCCCTGTTCCTACCCATACTCTTACTGCCTTATACTCTTCTGGACTTGTCCAGATATGTCTTATCATATCATTACAGTGACTATTCATGCTTGATGCATATTCGTTTGTCAGCTCTTTTGTCCCATATGGATAATTGTATATTGTATTAATCTTTGCTGAGACATTTATATTACTCCCTGGAAAGTTACAGGCCTGTGCTCTTGTATCCGAAAGCACTTCAATAGCCTTTCCTAGATAGACTTTATGCATGCTTGACTCGCTGCTATATCCTACACTTGATTGTACAGCAGATTCATTCACATTTCCAGCATGTTTTATGGTTTCACAGATTGTTGTATATTTTGATAAAAGTGATAATCCCTTCTCTACTTTTGATATGCTCTTTAATGCATCCTTCACTGATGTATATTCTAGGCCTAATGTATCACAATAGGCTTTTACTGCCTCCTCCAGCAGTGAACCATCCATATTCTTAAACTTCCTGTAGGCTTCATCTATTCCATGCTGTTTTGCATACTCAATAAAGCTGTTTTTCTGCTGTTGCTGCTGTTTCTTCTTGTCTACTGCTGCTGCAGCCTTCTTTACATTGCGAGTGACCTCATCAACTATCTTCTTGGTTTTCTTGGCTGCCTTATTGACTTCCTTTTTAACGACATTGGTTGCACCTTTCATGCCTGTTATCTTGCCCATCCAGTCTAGACCCTTGCTCAGTAGCTCTGCTCCCTTATCTATATGATCCTGTGCCAGCTTCTTTGTACTTGATATCATGATATCTGCAATTGCTGATATACTGAAGTGTCCACTGGGATCCTTATACATGGATGGATTGTTCAATGCATAGATATACTGATTGTATTCACTTGCATTTCTCTCTCCCAGATAGTCATCTCTTGACAGGAAGCGTCCATTTGCTGTCTCATAGTATCTTGCTCTAAGATACTGGTAGTTGTACTCTGTATTCTCTCCTCTATAGGCATAGCTATCATTGATATTCTCTAGACTTTTTCCAAAGTCATCATATGTAAAGATATGCTTATCCAGTCCATCATCACTTATAACATTTCCTTTTCCATCATAGATATAATTCATTGAAAGATCATCAATGGTCATTGAAATTCTATTGTTTCCATACGTGTATGTTTCGACCTGTTTGTTCTGCTGAAGTTCCAGAACCTGTGTATGCTCATATGTGATATCATTGACATAGAATGTTTTTACATCTATTCCTTCACTTGTCAGCCATGTTGATGTCTGGTTTGGCAGTTCGTGACTAAATGCATCCTGATATTCAGCTTTCTTTCTATCAAGAACTTCATCTAGTTCTTCATATGATGTAATCATTTTGTCAAGATCAGGTATTTTGACATCTGTCTTAAGATAATTGATGAAGTCCTTTGAATCTATTGGGGCCTTTTCTTCTTTGGAAATTCTGTTTCCTAATGCATCATATCCATAACGAATCTTCTTGCCGTTTGTACTCTTCATAAGGACAAGTTCATTGAAATCATTATAGAACATTTTTTCCTTATGACCATCTTCATAAATCTTTTCTATAACATTTCCCTGTTTATCATGTCTGTAGATGGCTTTACCATCTTCCATAAGTTCATCATTAGCGTTATAACTACTGTGCTTGATGGTCTTTTCACCATTCACTGTTTCCTCATAAAGAATTCGGTTCCCTGATTCATCATAGGTATAACTGGATACCCTGATATCATCGCCAGCTGCTATCCGACTTGTTATGAGCTGACCTGCTTTATCATATGCCATTTCTTTAGTTTGTTTCTGACCATTGATATTTGATATCTCTTTTCGAGTATTTCCTAACGAATCGTACTCATACTGATAAGAGATTTGCTTATCCTTGAGATTTGTTTTACTTTCTATAATCTGACCAATCTCATTATAAGTCGTTTCTTTCTTCTGTAGTAATGATTCTTCTAGAATCTCTCTTCCTAAAGCATCATATGTATAATGTGTTGTCTGTTTTCCATCCTTAACTTCAATAACATGATCTAAGTCATCATATTTGTAGGAAACCTTTTGTCCACTTGGATAATAAACTTTAAACTGTCTGCCATATCCATCATAAGTATACTGAACACTTTGGTCATTTGGATCTGTGACTTCTATGATATCTCCATACTGATTATACTTAAAAGTTGATGCTTCTTTTTGAGTGTTTCTGTAGGCTCGTATTAATTGACCATATTTATCATATTGATACTCATTCTCTATTGTATCACAATAAAGTCTTTTTAACTGATTGGTTGGCGTATACTCATAATGAATGGCGGTTCCATTTTTATCTGTATAGGATTTTATATTTCCTCTGATATCATAAGTATAGAATTCTGTATTTTGCTTAGCATCCTTTTGCTCAGTTAGCTGATTCATATTGTCATACTTAAACTGATATTTATCCTGCTTGTTGACAGCTATCTTGATCATATTCCCCGATATATCAAACTGATACTGAATAATCTTTTGATCTTCGGTTTGAATACTTTCAACCTGACCCATATGATTATAATGATAAAGTCTTTCCTCACCAGCTTCATTAATTTCCTTTGTTTTCTGACCTAATTCATCATAGCCATATTCCTTGACCTGATTTTTAGCATTGGTTACTGTTAATACATGACCAGTAGCGTCATAAGTATATCTTGTTTCTTGTCCTAATGCATTGATCTCCTTAATGAGCTGATTTCTCTCATCAAACTCATAACTTGTTTCATAACCTAATGCATCAATATCTTTAATCACATTCCCTAAGCAATCATAAACCTGCTGTGTCACTTTTTCATTGACCCTTGTTTCAGTCACACGATCTAATTCATCATATGTATAGGTAGTGATATTCCCTCTCACATCTGTCTGCCGAGTCATGCGATTCATAACATCATATTCTATGTAGGAACTGTTACCTCTGATATCAACTTCCTCCTGTACACGTCCCAATGCATCATAAATTGTTTTTGAAGTCTGCTGTGCTCTATTGGTTGCTGAAATCTGTTGACCATACTGATTATATTCATATGTCAGTAGTACCCCATCATTATCATTCCATTGAACAACATCATCGTATGCATTATAAATATATTCCTTGAAATATCCATTAGGGGATGTTTCTTTTGTTTTTCTGCCATATTTATCGTATTCATATTGATAACGATTCGCCTGAACATCTAAACTTTCTATAAGTTGACCCTTTTCATCATAGATGTTTGCTGTTGAGGAACCATTTGGATAAACTGTGCGAGATAATAGATCCTGATCATTATACTCATATGTTGTCTGATTCCCTTTTGCATCTATAACCGCAACTTCCTGATCTAAATCATTATATTCTACTTTTTGCTGATAACCTAATTCGTTTGTAGATTCTATAACTCTCCCGACTTGATCATAAGCATTGAGTGTAAAGGTTAAATCTGGATTGATTTGTTTGAATGGTCTATTGAGAGCATCATATTCAAATGATGTTTTCTGATTCTTTTCATTAATAGTTGCAATAAGGTTGTTATTGGCATCATAGATATTCTTGGTTTTATATCCTAATGCATTTTTTGTTTCAATGACATTTCCTTTGGCATCATATTGGTATGATTTTGTTCTTCCTAGATGATCTGTTTCACTTTCTAATAAACCTATTTGATTATACTGATATATTGTGGTTATTTTATCAGTTGTCTTTGTCAGAACATTTCCAACCTGATCATATGTTAAGATTGTTTTTATACCTCTTTCATCTGTTTGAGAAATAACCTGACCTAGAACATTGAATTGACTTGTTGTTTCATTCCCTCTTATATCAGTTGTTTTGATAAGATAGCCATACTGATTATATTCATAGATTATTTTCTGATCTTTTTCATTTGTTTCAGTGATCGGCAGTCCTAAATCATTATAAGTCATTTCCTTGATATGACCATAATCATCTTCTGTCTTTATAACACGATCAAACTTATCATATGTATAACGTGTTTCCTTTCCATAAATATTAGTTGAAGAGATTAAGCGATGATAATCATCATAGACCTGTGTTGCACTTCTCCCCCTGACATCTTTTATTTCTATAACTTGACCAGCTTCATCATAAAATGTTTCAACACTTCTTCCTATAGAATCTGTTGTTTGAGATACATTTCCTAAAGGTGTATATGACGTTATACTCTCATTACAAAGAGGATCGGCTGTTTTTATAAGCTGGCCTTTTGCATTGTATGTATAAGTATAAACATTTCCTAAAGGATCTTTCATACTTGCCTTTTGATTTCTGGCTGTATATGTATATGTTGTTACATTTCCATTTTCGTCATATGATCGTATGACATTTCCATTCGCATCATATTCTGCGGATGTCTTATTTCCTAAACTGTCTGTTGTCGATAACAAATGATGATCACCATCATAAGTCATCGTATATATGTTCCCATTAGGCTGAGTTGTTTGAATTAGATTCCCACTTGGTGAGTAGAGATATGTTGTTGAATCACCTAATGCATTTGTCTCTTTGATTTTTCGTCCATAAATATCATAATCATAAGTTGTTTTTGCACCTTTGATTGTCTGAGATAATAACTGGTCATAGAAATATTCATATTCTTCTTTCATTCCATTTGTTTCTTTGAAACTGATATTTCCATATTGATCATATTGAAATGTTGTGATGATTCCATTTTCATTCTTTTCAGTTAATTGACCCTGATCATTATACTGATATGTATTGATTTTATCTAATCTCTGTTCTTTTATAATCTGTCCAAGTGAATTATATGTATGATAGGTACTTATTCCTTTTATATCCTGTGTTTCAATAAGCTGATTTTTATCATCATACTTATAGTATTCACTATATCCTTCTTCATTGGTATAGCTTGTCTTATTTTTTAAAGCATCATATGTATATGACTTTGTAAATCCTAATTCATCTGTTGTTTGAATGATATTTCCATTGACATCATATTCTGTCTTAACAGTTCCATAGGCATCTTTTTTCTCAATCAATCGAGATAATTCATCATATTTATAATAAATACCATGACCATTGCCATCTTCTTCATAGACAAGATTTCCATCACCATCATATGAATAATGCTTTGTACTTGTAGGTGATATTTCTTTAATTTTTTGTCCTCTTTGATCTCTAACAAACTCAGTCTTATAATTCTCCTGATCTGTCTGCGAATTGATCATTCCTAATGCATCATATGTATACTGGATTGTATAGCCATTTTGATCAGTTTCCTTAACCTTATTTCCCTTATCATAAGTATAAGTCTTTTCCAGTCCATGAATATCTCTTTCATAAATCATTTGTCCATCAGCATTATATCGATTGGCAGTATATGTTCCATCAGGGTTGATTGTCTTTGTGACATGACCATATGAATCATATTCATATTTTGTTGTCTTTCCATCAAAGTCAGTCTTTTGAATAATATTATTGCCACTGTATGTATAAGTCGACTTCTTCCCATCCGATCTCACTTCATTAACCAACTGTCCCTGATTATTATAGATAAACTGCGTCTTTTGACCATCCTCGACTGTACTTGTTAACTGATTATCCGAGTTATATGTATGACTTGAAACCTGTCCATCCTGATTCACTTTTTTCGTTGTTCTTTTTTCACTATCTAAATAGACATATTCACTTTTTCCATCATAGCCATTTATTTTTGTATAGCTACTGTTATACTGAAATGTCACTGTCTGATTTTTAGCATCTGTCTGTTTTATAACACGTCCTAATGAATCAAATTCATTTGTAAGGATAATATGATTACTTTCACGACTTGTGTAAGTCTTTAATAAACCTTTTCCCTGATAGGCATAATGAATCTTATAGCCTTTTTGATCAGTAAAACCAATCATATTTCCCTGACTATCATAATCATACTGTATTTTTGTATAGTTTGGTAATTGAATACTGACAAGATAATGATTCTCATTATATGTAAAAGTGAAGACTTTGCCTGAAGAACTTTTCATCTGTTTGACATTATAACTGCTGTCATAGGAATAGACCATCTTATGACCATATTCATCTAATATAACTTCCTGAATATAACCTTCATCATTAAAGCGATAGACTTTATGTGTTGAGACATCAGTAATAATATAATCATAGATAGGAACAACAACCTTCTCCTGAACTGGTGTTTCCTCCTGATCATAATAACCACTGTCTACATAATAAATCTTTTCATCAACTTTTTCCTGTTTCATTGTCATCTGATATCCATCAGGCGACTGATAAGAATTTCCATTTTTAAAGAAAGTTAATATTTTTCCAGTTCCATCACTAAACAAGGCAGCATTATTGGCAAATGAAAGCTGATAATTCCAATTCAGGTCCCAGTTATTTCCATAGACCCCACTTTTTTCTGCTAGAGAATTATAGCTTCTTTCAAAATAATACTTCTCTCCATATTCTACAAAATAGGCATCCTGATTATTGTAATAAAGATTACCAGTATTATAATTAACAGGTTCATAACCATATTCACAATGTAATCCTCTCCCCATCAAAGCCATATCTATTGCTTTTTTATCATTGACAGTTAGTGTTTGGGATGAATAAGCTTTATTTTGATTTTTGGTAGGATTTCTTAAGAATAATAAGTTTTCCTGAACAAGCAGACTGTCAAACATATGATTATCCAATCTCAACTGACTTGTATTTTTAATTCCATAGAAATCAATAATTCTTGATATTCTATCAAAACCTCCTACCTTGTATAACTGAAAAGTTTCTGAATTGGTCCAATTTTTTGTTGCCTGTACATTTCCATTCTTGTCATATGCAGTCACTTTATATTTGATCTGATACAAATGATTATTCTCCAGTGAACTGCTTAATAGACGCTCATTCATCTGATAGTTACTGACCTTACGATAATATTGCTGAGCATTAGCTATCTTGTCATAGAGTGGAAATATACGATAAGTTGATGCTGCATTTGTTGTTTGATTGTAAACGACTTTTTGATTGACAGTATCAACAACCTGGATTTGAACATCACTGTCTGGTCTTGATAGACCATCAAAGCCTAAAGCAGTAAAATGTAGTAAGCCCTGTCCATTAGATTGTGTAAATGGTCTCATCTGAAGTGTTGTATCATCTAATGATAGATTAGGATTAATTGGTCCATCCTGAACATGACTCACTGTCATATATGGCAAAACTTCCAAATCATTGGAACTGGCATGATTAAAAATAGCCTGTGCTTTGGTATCAGCTGAATCTCCTTCTAAGATCAGTCCATGAGCTGGATTTCCCTGATACCAGTCATCAATCGCATCCGTTATATTAAATGAAATAAACTGAACAGTTCCTGGTTTTCTTGTCACTGTTTTTGTATCCAGTCGAACTGGGCTATATTCCTGATTTCTGTCTTTGTATTTCTGAAAGTAGGACTCATATTTTGTCCATTTTAGATTATTGTAATTATCAAAAAGAGGCATTTTTTCATTTAATCTGCTCATTGATAATGTTGATTTGTTTTTGATTGTCGTTGCTAGACGCAGACTCATACTGGCACTTTCAATGCGTCGATGCTCACCAATATATTTATTTACCAGAGCATTAAAATCCACCTTAATCAGACCAACATTCTCAGGGCTTGGTGTTCCCTCATTGATGGAACCTTGTGGGTCTCTTCCCACCATTGCAAAATGAGCATAATTGGAATTCACTTCTGGAGCATAGGATTTATCTTTATATTTATCTCCTGAACGAACACCATAAAGTTTAATTAAACTATAATCAGGATTCGTTACTGTCTTAACAGAGACCTCCATGCTGTAAGGAGCAGTTGTTAATTGTTTCATTTTTTCTTGCGTTGGCGCTATGACCAGTTCTTTCTCATTCAACTGTAATTCTAAATCATATAAATCAATAACATTTCCATCAGCATCCTTTAAACAGCCTGCTGATATCACCTGCATTGGCTTATCTTCTTGATAGATATAAGCTGCTGTATGATCATCAGTTAATTGAACAGTATAATCCTCTGGCAAGTGAAGACTGTAGCTTTGTGTAAGACTATGCTGCTTATCACTAATAGCACTCTTTATTTTCATTCCTGTATTATAGGCTGTAATACCATAATCCTTCTGATCCTCAGCATTGTGGTAATAGGCGGTATTCTCTTTAATCTCACCCTGTGTCTCTTCTATATGATTAAGACTCAATTCTATATTATCAATAATAATATGACTATCCTGATTTAAGGTTTCAGGTATCTGATAATGATGATCTCCAGATTTATTCTGATAGACTGTATATGAGCTTCTTACTTTTGATTTAACAAAATCATTGTCATATTCCCTCAACTGATTATTCTTCTTATAATAAACGGGTTCATTATAGATAATTGTCTGTTCAATACCATCATAAGAAAGAGTTTTTGAATTCTCTGTCCGTTTTGAGATATCTTCTTTATACCCCTGTTCTTTCAAATCATCTTCAATATTCTCTTTTGCAGTCTCAAAGAATAAGCTTTCTCTTTGATTCGTATCTCCAATAGATACAGTTTCATTCACTTCATTTTGATTATTTGAAGAATTATTCAAAGATACATTTTGACCTGTGACAGTTGCATCATACAAACGTATAAAACCAGATGCATTGACCTGACTCATTCCTAATTGAATACATATAAAAACAATGAATATTTGAAATGAATAGTTCTTTATTCTATGCTTCACGTCTGATCACCTCTATCTGTTTGATATTTTCATGAATAATCTCCATGCTTTTTAAAACCTCATCATACTTTTCCTGATTGAGATTATCCTCTATCTTGATTAACTCATTACCTATCACATAATAGCATTCATTGCTTCCATAAAAATAATGATATTTAAAAATATGATTTTCTAAATTGTGATTTCCAGTTCCACTATACTTAACACTCTGAAATCTTTGGCACTCAAATATCAGGCTTCTTCCCAAATTCCCCAAATAGGTAGCATATCCCTCATGATAAAGTTTATGAGGATTCCCAATAATATAAATAGATAAAAGTTTTTTATACAGTTCATCTTTTTTCTGATCCAGCATATCATAATAGACATAGACATCCTCATATGTATAGAATACCTTTTCAACTGGTACAACTGTTTCATTAGTCTGTCCTATCTCTCTTGCATTTTGCTGAGAATTATCCCTTTCATAATAATCTTGATCTTCCCATTCGTTTTCAAATTCTTCTTTTGCCCAATAGATACTATCAGGATCATGATTCTTATTCCTGTTAATCCATATTATAAAAAAAAGACCCACACAGACAATGAGTATTCCAAATAATGTTTTCTTGTACTTCATAAATATCCCCCACATTCTTCATATTTGCTTACATTCACTTGCATTATCCCTCTGTAGCTCTCTTACAGTCAAAGACTTTTACTTAAACGCCCTTATTTTTCACTTAAACGTAAAAAAAGAGAACTATTTTGATAAAAAATTCTCTTTTACGACTTTTCATAAAACGATATCTCAATACAAATAATATCGCTTTTTTATCTTTATTATAGAAAGTAAAATATAATGAAAATATGGCCGGATTCACCTTAGAATTATCATTAATAAAGCTATTGACTAGTCATTGAATTAACTTACGGTCTATTAAGAACCATGAATTGAAATCATCTTTTTATTTAGAATATCTTTTTTGTAAAATGATAATATATTCTTTCTATATCTTCTTTTGAATATACATCTTTTGATTGAAGATGATATTCTTTGATTGTTTGAATCAACTGTTTTTTCTGTATAACAGAAATATCTTTAAGATATATATCTAATTGACTATGATCTGTAAACGCAAGAATATATCGCATAGGGATAACTGTATTATCAAGTAATAATTCAAAATGATACTGAAAATTTTTGAATTCAGATATAGGAAAAGGAAGGTTTTGAACGATTTTTTCTTTATTCTTATTTTCAGTTATCTTTTTTAGTGTACCTTGATGACATATATAGTGCGCTGATTCATTATGAATTTGAATGACATACAATCCAGTTGTTAGTAATATAAGAATATAAGGTTGAACAATATTTTCATATTTTGTTTTGGTTATTTGATACATGATTCTATGTGAGCCTAATTCCCTTTCAAGCCAATAACTCTGTGACATCCTTTTTAGACTTTTTTTACGAGTTATATACTCAAACAATCCTGAATAAATTTCTGTATAGAAACTCGCTTTAAAAATATAATAATTACGAATAGTTTTTATCACCATCGCAATGCTAAACATGCAAAAGAACCCTATTAAAACCACAAACAAAGTCCGATTGTCATTCATCATAATCCTCCTAGTCTAATTCAGGACCAATATGTTTGTCAAAAATATATTGTTGGCTTGACCCAATAAAACGCATATAAGCTTTAATAAAGTCTTTCATAGCATCTTCAACTGCCATATTTAATTCCATATATTCTATATCTGGTTCATCTGCTAATGTTTTTATGAGAGCTTCTTTGGCATGTTTCATAAGATCAGTACAGACATTAATTTTATTGATACCACATGCAACTGCTTTTTGAATGTTCTCTTCACCAGCACCAGAACCACCATGTAAAACAAGTGGCATATTTAAAGCATGTTTTAATTGTGTTAATCTTTCAAAATCAAGTTGAGGAATCATCCCCTTTGGATAAGCTCCATGGGCAGTTCCTATTGCGACTGCCAGACAATCACACCCTGTTCTTTCAACAAATTCTTTAGCTTGCATAACATGAGTATAATAATCAATATTTTGACCATCAGCATTGGCTGCTAATCCAACATGACCAAGTTCTGCTTCACATGATTTACCAAGACTATGAGCAAGCGTTGAAACCATTGATGTTCTTCTTATATTTTCTTCAAAGTCATAAGATGAAGCATCAATCATCACACTTGAAAAGCCCCATTTGAGAGCCTGAGCAATATCTTCAAAATTTGCTCCATGATCTAAGTTAAAAGCAACTGGTACACTTGCTTGCTTGGCTAACGCTTGAATCATAGGAACCATGATATAACCATAACCATGTGCTTTAAGTTGTCTTGGCGAAATATTAATAATGACAGGTGAAGATTCTTCTTCAGCACTTTCAATAATAGCTTTGGCTTGTTCCATATTCACACAATTGATAGCCATCACAGCATAATGATGTTGATGAGCATGCCAAAGCATGTCTTTCATTGATACATACATATATCTAACCTCCATATTTTAAGAAGGGATGTCCAGCATCCCTCTCTTCTAGTTTGTTTCCACTGGTAATGGCTTTTTCCATAATGCATAGATGACACCTGTAATACAACTTCCTAAGAACCATAATCCTATAAATAATAATGGATGAGATGTCATAGGAATAACGAAGATTCCACCATGAACAGCAGGTGAAGCAAGTGACGTCACCATACATAATCCACCAGTAATACCACCACCAATCATACAAGAAACCACTACTCTTATTGGAGCTTTAATCAAGAAAGGAATAACTGCTTCCTCAATATAAACACAAGATAGCATCATTGCTGATTTGGCGTTTTCTCTATCAACAGCATCAAATTTCTTTTTTCCACCTAAGAATGTTGCAATCGCAATACCTAAAGGGGCTGTCATACCTGAACACATTTTTGCTGAAGTTGGAATAAACAAACCATCAGCATTCAAGCCATTGGTAACCATGGCTGCTGCCTTACTGACTGGTCCACCCATATCTACACACATCATCGCTCCAACAGCTGCTCCAAACACAAATTTGGACCCTGTATTTAAACTTAACAACCAATTTTGCATCGCTTGCATACACCACGCAATTGGATTTCCAACAACGTAATACATCATCAATCCACAAACAAGTGTTGTGACAGTTGGAATGACTAAAATCGGCATAACCCCCTGTAAGTTCTTTGGAATTGATATCTTCTTCATCCATAAAACACAGTATCCTACCATCATTCCACCAACAAGCCCGCCAACAAATCCAGCATTTATTGTATTCGCCAATGTTCCCATAGCGAGACCAGGAGCAATCCCTGGCTTATCAGCCAAAGCATATGCTGTAAAAGCAGCCACAGCTGGCACTGTAAAATTCCATAAACTTGTACCAATTAACATAATAACTTTAGCAAGTGTATCAACCTGATTCATATGACTCGCAATATCATATCCACCCATCATTTTAGCAATGGCTTGTAAAACGCCACCGCCAACGATAACAGGAATCATATAAGATATTCCAGTCATAATTGAATCTTTTAAAATTGCACTCTGACTTTTCTTTTGAGCATTCTTTCTTTTAATTTCAGCCATACTATTCTAACGCCTCCAGTAATTCTTTAACAATTCCATCAGCATCCTTAACTGCTTCCTGAACAGCAACTGTCATTGTGGGAACGTCATCAAAACGTTCGTGATTTTTAATTCTGATATCACTTGCAATAATTGCAGCATCACATTTTGCAAGATCATCACTTGTAATTTCATTTTCTAATCCTTGAGCACCTTGCGTTTCTACCTTCACCTCATGCCCTGCGGCCTTGACTGCTTTTTCTAAATTTGCAGCCGCCATATAAGTATGAGCAATGCCTACTGGACAAGCCGTTACACAAACAATGTACATAATTTTTATTCTCCCTTCATCGCAAATATTTTTTTTATTTCTTCAACAGATGAAGCATTTATGAGTCCGGACCTAAAATCCTCATCCATTAAATTCATAGCAAGTGTCGATAACATTTTTAAATGAACATTATCAGATGAATTGGGTGCAGCCAACATAATAATATAATTGACAGGTAAATCATCAAGTGACCCCCATTCTATTGGTTCATCAAGTTTGACTAAAGTAAAAGCTGCTTCTTTGACACAATCACTTTGGCAATGTGGAATAGCAATTCCGTTCCCAATTCCAGTTGCAAATTCTTTTTCTCTTTCAAATAGACCCTTTCTATATTGTTCCTGATTCGTGACTTTTCCTGCTTGAAACATCAGTTCTCCTATTTTATATATAGCATCTTTTTTATCTTTAGCATTCAGATGAAATTGAATAAGTCGTTCATCAAGCATATCTATCATCAACATGTTGTTCCTCCTTTCATAGAGTTGTTTTTTCTTTACACTCATATCTTATCAATCATCTTTGACTTATACAAATCAACAAATTGCACCAATATAGTGCAATTCTTCATCATTTTCTAATATTTGCATGTTCTTTTCTATAAATGTACATAAATAAAGAGTTTTGAAATAAATTCACTAACTTTTTTCACTTGATTGGTGATATTTATTAAATTTACTCCTGTATAACATATCTTTATAATAAAGTTAGAAATAGTTAAAGTGCTATTTAAGAAAGCGAGGGATATATCATGTTAAATTTTGAATTTTCAACACCCACAAAGATTATCTTTGGTAAAGGAACTCATGGAGAGGTTGGAAAAGAGATCAAAGAAAGAGGATTTCATAAAGTTCTTATCCATTATGGTGGCACATTCTTAGAGGAGAATGGTGTCCTAGATACTGTTCATGAAAGTTTAAGAGATGCTGGATTGGAGTATATCGATTTTGATGGTGTTATTCCTAATCCAAAATTAAAAAGAGCACAAGAAGGTGTTAAAATCTGTCAAAGAGAAAATGTAGATTTTATTTTAGCTATTGGTGGAGGGTCAGCCATTGATTCTGCAAAAGCAATTGCTTATGGAGTTGCTAATGATTTTCCCTTAGAAGACTTATTTTTAGGAAAAGTCACAACAACACAAATTGCCCCAATGGGATGCATTTCTACAATTGCAGCAACAGGTTCAGAAACAAGCAACTCTACAGTCATTGATATAGAGACTCAAGATCAAGGTATTCTGAAAAGGTCTTACAACCATGATTGTGCAAGACCTCTCTTTGCGATTATGAATCCAGAGTTAACCTATACATTGCCAATGTATCAAACTTGTAGTGGGGCTGCTGATATTATGATGCATACAATGGAAAGATATTTTACAAATGTGACTGATGTTCAATTAATTGATCGTATTTCTGAAGGATTACTCGTTACAGTGAAAGAAGAAGCTTTAAAAATTATTCATGATCCACAAAATTATGAAGTCCGTGCAAATTTAATGTGGGCTGGCAGTCTATCACACAATGGTTTAACAGGAACAGGGCGTATTGGAGATTTTGCGACTCACAAAATAGGTCATGAACTGAGTGCTATGTTTGATGCAACACATGGAGCAAGTTTAACAGCTGTTTGGTCTAGCTGGGCAAAATATGTTTACAAAACAAATATTGAACGTTTTGCACAATTTGCTGTCAATGTATTTGCTATTGAACCTAATTATTATAATCTTGAAGAAACTGCATTGAAAGGCATTGAAGCATGGGATCAATGGTGTCATCAAATTGGTATGCCAACAACGCTAAAGGAATTAAATATTATTCCAACTCATGAACAAATTGAAGAAATGGCTGAAAAAGCAGCTGATACTGGTCATGGTGTCATTGGCGGATTTATGCAGCTCAAAAAGGATGATATTATTCAAATTTATCAAATGGCTTTATAAATATGAAGAGGATATACGAAAATAACTTTTAAAATTTAATTTATTTCCATAATCTCATTAGACGAAAAAGGGCAATGATAATCACTGATTTCACTGTCCTTTTTGTTTTATGGAAACTTTCATGCCATATTTATTTTATTACAGTCACTTTTCATTTGCATAAAAATCATAACCTATTTATGATTCTTATGAACCTTAATCACTTTTGCAGGAACGCCAACAACAGTCGTGTATTCTGGAATATTAGAAATCACTGAACTTCCTGCTCCTATAATCACTTCTTTGCCTACTACAATATCATCAATAATGGCAGTCCCAACTCCAATAAATGTTTTTTGACCAATTTTTGTATGTCCAGCAATTGCTGTATTTGGTGAAATATTAACAAAGTCTTCTATAATACAATCATGCTCAATAATTGTTGCAGTATTAATAATACAACCCATCCCAACAGTTGCATTTGTATTTACGACTGCATTTGCCAAAACAATAGTCCCTGCTAAAACTTTGGCAGTAGGACTTATCAATGCCCTTGGATGAATAAGTGTACCAATCGTTATGTCCATAGTCTTTAACATTGTTATTTTATTTTCTCGAATATCATTATTTCCTGTTGCTACAAAGACTTCATCATATGATTTTAAAAATGTAGTGAATTCTACTTCATCTTCACTGTATACACGATAATGAGGAATATCGCGATGACCCTTCTCTTTAATTTCTAAGAAATCTATTTGACTATATTGCTGTGTTGCTAAAGCACATTCTAATGTCACAGTCCCCTGATCTCCTGCTCCCCATATCAATAATTTTTTCATAGATATACTCCTTATCTTAAAATAATGTTTTCAACAAATCTCAACTCTAAACCATCAATAATTTCATGCGCCTTGTATTCCCTATCCTTTTCTAAAAAAGCAATTGGTGAATGAGCATCATAACCATATAAAACCTGACACCCATAAGTAGAAACAATTTCCCAAAATTCACGAAATGGATATGCATATCGTTCTTCATACTTATTATCTTTATTATCAAATTGATAACATTTCTTACCATAACGAAATCCATTAAGATTAATTTCTAATGGAACATCATAATCTAAACTGATTCTTGCAATGCGATGAGCTGCTTCTCTACATACTTCTGAGAATTGTCTTCTTCCTAGCATAAAATAATCTGGATGAGCAATATATGTGATAAATCCTTTTTTGACTGCATTTTCAACTTGTTGAACATAGGATAAAACATCATCATCAGAACAATAACAATCATATTCATAACCCATATATTTAAGATGCTGACCCAATATGAAATAATCACATTCTTTTCTCAATTCTAAATAATATTCATCATATTCTTCAAAATATTCTATTTCATAACCTATCTTAATATCAATTTGCTCATGATACTTTTTTTGTAATTCTTTAAGACTTAAAACATATTCCTTCTTTTGTTCATAACTCATGCGATCTCCAGGCATTTTAACTCCAGCAAAAGGAATATGATCACTAAACCCTAACATCTTAAAACCTGCATCAATAGCACTTTCTACATATTGAATATCCAATCCTTCAGCATGACCACATCTTGTAGTATGAGTATGAAGATTAAATTTTTGTTTCACAAGTTCACCCCTTTTCATCACTCTTAATTTTATTTTAAGCATGGATTGAAGTGAAGTCAACGACATTTAGATTTATAAAAAAAGTTTAAGACAAGGAAGATATCTCTCCCACTCCTAAACTTTTGATATCTTGTCAATTCTTGTGCAGCAAAATGAAGATATAAAAAAGCTCATATAAAACTTTTATATCCAGCATAGTTACTGTTCTATTTGAAAGCGTTTAAAAATTCTTTATAATGATTAGCATCTAATATCTTTTGTATTTTGTCAACATCTTTGGTTAAAGAGGCTAATTGACCAAAAATAACTCTAAATGAATCTTTATTCTTAGGATCCAATGCAATCATGAGTATCATTTGCACCTTTTCTTCACCCCATTGAATTGGCTTTTTCAATGTCATAAATCCAATTCCTGGTTTCACAATGTGACCTTTAAAGGAGTGTGGAATCGCAAATCCATCACCAATAGAGGTAGGTGCTAGATTTTCCCTTTTCAATACAGATTCAATAAATCCTTCATCTACATACTTTTGCATAATCAAACGTGTTCCAAGCAACGTAATCACTTCTTCCCGACTACGACAATCACATTTAAAGAAACAAATATTTTCTTTAATATGAGAAACCAATTGACTGTATATACCATAATGATATGATTGCTTTTCTCGTGACTGTTCAAACATTTCAGTTAAGCGATTCATATCTGATTTCCCTAACATTGGTGAGACAACCACGACTTCAATATCTTCTAACTGTAATGGCACAGTTGAAATCACAAAATCCTGATCATCTTTATTCAATTCATGAGTCTTTAATAATGGAACTGTATCCTTAATAATAACATTTGGAAAAGCCAAATGAATTTTCGCTTCAATAAATTGAGAAGTGGACATCCCACTTCCACAAACAATGACAACTGTTGGATAGAGTTGAAGTGAATTCGCTTTTTTTCTTTTTAATGAAGCACCAACATAGAGTGCTAAATCACATATATCATCTTCCTTAAGCAAACAATAATGTTCACGTGTTAAAAGTTGAGAAATATAAGTTGCTATTTCATATTCATATGCTAAATCACTTTTAATTGTTTTTTTCAAAGGATTTTCAATATAGATAGAATTCATAAGTCTAGCAAATAAAGCATTCAAATGAATAAAGATTGATATCATTAATTCCTCATCTTCACTCAATCCCTCACCATAAACTGCATCTACTTCTCGCATAATCTCAACAATACCATCAAAGGTTTGAGGAGAAATCTGCCTTATACTTTCTAAACTTCTGTTTTGATAAATACGTTTATTTTGATATTTTAATCCAACAACATTGATATAAACATAATTTTCATCTTCAGATGAAATATGAATTTGAAAATAATTTTGAATACCTTGGACTATATATTTAGTAATATCCCATTCTAAATTATCAATTTTATCAATTGTATTAACACCTTGACAACTCTTTCCCTGATGAAGATGTTCCACCATAACTGCAAATTGTAAAATACAGTTGATATAAGAGTGATCAGATATAACCAAATCAAATTGTTCCTCAGCATTTTGAATAATCATTCCTATTGTTTTCAATTGAACATTATAGAAGAAAGGCTGAAGTTTTTCTAAAATCTCATTGCCCTGATAAACAACAATTTTTCTTAACACATAAGCTTCAGCAATTCTTTTTTTAAACTCTGTTCCTTTTAAAATCATTCCATATTTAACCGATTTATCTAATTTTAAATCAAAGTTTTCAAAAAAGGATATCAATTTATTGACATCATTCATAATTGTTCCTTTACTTACAAATAACTTTTCTGAAATACTTTCCATAGATATATATTTATCACTCCTTAATAGTTCTAATGCAATATAATATTTTCTTGTTTCAGGTAAAAAAGAAGATGCATTTTCATCCTTAAGTAACAAATTATCAAGATAAACCTTTCCTTCATTTGAATATTCCAGCCATAACCCCTTACCAGTCTTCGTATAGATGATACAACCAGTTCCAGTTAACTCATCTTTAATCTTTTTGATATCTGCTTTAATTGTTCTTGAACTTCTTTGCAAAAGATTAGCAATTTGAGAAGTTGTATATTCTTTATGTCCTGTATAAAGGAGTTCTAATATTTGTTTTTCTCTTGGCAATAACATTTCTTTCCCTCCTTTCGACACAATTCAACCATTTTATCCACATATATCATAACATTATGCTTATCATGTCTCAAATCATAAATTTGCACTAAGATAGTGCAAATCAGTTATATTCATTTAAACATTGATATTCATAAAAAGATATGATACGCTATCATATGAACTGGTTCGAGAGCCAAACCCAGTATAAAAAACTAAGGACATGAAAACAAGATGGCTCTGCCATCTTTTTTATGTCTGGCTTCTAACTGTACTTTAGAAGAAAGGAAAAGAAAATATGAAAAAACAAACAAAGATTCAAATGGTTGTGACCATAGGAATCATTTTGAATGTTGTTGGTGCATTTATAGCCATGACATTCTCCATTCCATTTTATATGGATTCAATTGGTACGATTCTCATTGCTGGATTACTAGGACCTAAGTATGCCATGTTAACAGGCGTTCTGGGAAGTATAACAAGTGGTTTTACTTTTGATATGTATTCCTTTTATTATGCTCCTGTACAATTGCTGACAGGATTCTTTGCTGGTATTCTCTATCACACACCTTGGTTAAAAGGAAAAAGAATGCCTATTGGAAGTCTTCTTGTTGGTATTCCAACATCAATAATGAGTGCCATCATTACTGCTTATGTATTTGGTGGACTCACTGCTGGCAGCAGCAGTGCTTTTGTCTTTTTGTTTCATAACCTAGGTTTACAACTTGTTGTAAGCATATTTATTGTTCAAATAATCACTGATTATACAGATAAGCTTTTCGCTGTCTATTTCACAAGATTAATTATTGAAAGAGGTCATTTAATGGAGAAATGGGGGATAACATGGAAAGATACAGCCACATTACAAACAAAGTCAAAAGAGAAATCGTTCTTTTAAAAGCCAGACCATGTATTTGGTCAAAATGTACATTTTGTGATTATATTGAAGATAATTCTACATGTACAAAAGAAATGATTGAAATAAACAATCAAGTCCTAGATTTAATAACAGGTGAATATGGTATATTAGAGGTTATTGATTCTGCTAGTATTTTTGAATTACCTAAAGAATCATTATTAAAAATCAAAGAAGTGATTAAAAAGAAACATATTCATACATTATTTATAGAAAGTCATTGGATTTATCATAAACATATTCAAGAAATCAGAGATTTTTTTGGTATCAAAACAATTGTGAAAATTGGTGTGGAAACTTTTGATGATCATTTTAGAAATGATTATCTTAATAAAAATGCAACCTTTCAATCAATTGAAGAACTCAAAAAATATTTTGATTCACCATGCTTAATGGTTGGTATAAAAGGTCAAACCAAAGACATGATAACAAAAGATATGGAGATTCTTACAAAGTGTTTTGAGTATGGAACAATTAGCGTTTATCGCAATAATTCTACGTCTGTCAAACGTGATGATGAACTCGTTCACTGGTTTATGCAAGAATATGATTATCTTATTGATGATGAACGTTATGATTTCTTATACGATCCAACTGATTTTGGTGTTGGTGAATAAATGTAAAAAACATTGATTTAATAAGATGAATTTGAGACAAAACTGAGACGCACAACAAGTTCTTCCATGCTATAATAGACATGTTATCAGTCCTCCCTTGAAAGGAGGTGAGAACAATGTTGGTTGAAGCAATTGTTTCTACCATCGTCTCTGTTATAGCAGGGTTAGTCTTGTACTTTCTTTGCAGATGGCTTGACAGTAGACGTCACTGATGATAAGCCGAGAAAACCCAAGGGAGGCAGTCCCTTGGGTTTTCGTTTGAGAACAATGTCTCTGCAATTGTTTCTTCATCAGTATCTTATCATAAATCTACTGACTATTCAAGTATATTCAAAAAATTCAATTTTCAAACAACCAATATGATAATCGAGAAGATATTTCTAAACCAAGTTTCTTTTGTAGTTGTAAAGATGCATAATTATCTTCAATAACTTGACAATAAGGAATCCAACTATGATCTATAAAATAATTAATAAGATAGCTTTCTAACATCATTGCATAACCTCTTCTTTGATATTGTGGAAGAACCTCTAACAACCCCATACTTCCCTCATTATGAATTCCAATAAACCCAGCCAATTCATTATTTTCAAAGAGTCCCCATAAATGTTTCTTTGCAATAAGTTCATCAATGTATTGAGAATCATCACTATGTTGATAGACTTCTTTTATTTTTTGTGAATATTGTGATGTTAATAAGCAAATATTCACTTCTAAAGGATATTCAATAGGTATATGTTTTGAGTGTTCATAAACTGCCTGATAACAGGCAAATTGCAATGTCTGATGATAATCATTCACCAATACATCAGCAATATCCTTTTGTTTAACATTAAACAATTGATATTGATGCAATTCCTTTTGTTCATAAAGTGTTTTAAAGTTATGAACATTATTCATAGAAATCATGCATGTATCACTTCTCAATTCATGAAAAATAATTCCATCTTCACCCTGATAAATTATTCGAACCTGATTTAATCTCATCGGTTCTAACATATCTATATCATTCAATCTATCTAGCTTAAGCATTTTGCTTTAACCAATCTTCTTTTTCTAAAACATAACAAGCACACTTCACTAAGTCATCTTTATCAATTTTTTTCTTCACAATAACTTCACCTGTATATTTTAATCCACATTTTTGCATCACTCTACCTGAAGCAATATTTTCCAGATGATGAATAGATCTCAATTTTGTTATTGGTGTTTGCGTAAATAAAAACTCAATAACAGCTTCAAAAGCTTCACTCATATATCCTTGATTCCAATATTTCTCACCAATAACATATCCAATTTCTCCATAACCATCCTGATAGAAATCGTTAACTGTACCAATACTCCCAATAACCTGATCTTCCCCCTTTAAAGTGATTGCCAAGTCAAGAGCATTATCCTTTTCTATACCAGGTAATTGAAATTGAGTAATGAAATCCCTTGTTGCCTGAACATCAACATGGGGATACCATGTTAAATATCGAGTAATATTTTCATTATGACAATAAGACTCAAACATGCTTTCTGCATCTGATAATCTAAAATTTCTAAGCAATAAACGTTTTGTTTCTATAACTGCTTTCATCTTTTCCCCTCCTCATTCATTTTTAGTATTATAACATATCTTCAATCTGATTTCATTTTCTCAATAAGAAATAACTGTTTTTTCTTTATGAAAATGTTTATAATAGACAAAGAGGTGAAAATATGAAGTTACTAGCAAGTGATTTTGATAATACGTTATGGTTTAATGATCATATGAAAGATAATGATGTTAAAAATATCAAAGAATTTCAAAAGCATGGAAATCTGTTTGGTGTATGTACAGGAAGATGTTTACATGGAATTGTCAATCCAAGTCAACCCTATAACCTTGAACATGATTTTTATATACTATTAAGTGGTGCCCTTGTATTAAATAAGGATAAGGAAGTCATTTTTGAAAAACAAATTCCTTTATCCCTAGTGAAAGAGATTTATAATTTTCTAAATCAAAAAGATGCATCTATTGTTTATAAAGATGTTATGTACAAGGTTTATAAAACAAAAAAGCCAGATTATCATGGTGTCTATATTGAATCAATAGACGAATTAAAAACAGAAACAGTAAGTGCTTTTTCTTTTCATTATGAATTAGATGAATTAGAGGAAGCCACAATAGCAACAGATTTGATTCATCAAAAATATGGAGATATCATTGAAGCTTATCAAAATAATCAACATATAGATTTGGTTGCTAAAGGATGTTCTAAGGGAAATGGCATAAAAATCATTCAAGATTATTTCCAATTAGATCTCAACGATATTTATGGAATTGGAGATTCTTGGAATGATTTACCAATGTTAGATGTTATTGAAAATGGGTATTCTTTTACATATGCACCTGTTCAAGTTCAAAGACATGCAAAAACAATTGTTGAAACTCTTGCTGATTGTATAAAAGACATTGAGAGTAAGTAGTCTTTCCTATATAATAAGGATAGAGCATTCTTATTATATAGGAACTCATTTTTAAAATATTAAATATATTTTTGTTATTTTCCAAAAGTTCATCTATCGTTTTTGATTATATCAAAAATTATTTCTTAAAAAATTGACAAATGTATACAAAGGTGCTATTATCAATGCAATAACAAAGGAGGACGTCTCATGATATTCATTATTAACATTTCCAAAACCATGATGTGTGTAAGAAAATGTTAGTATGAGACTGTCTTATTTAAGAGAAATCAAGAAAGCCTCGTTCATTCATGAGGCTTTTTATATTAGAGGGGGAATTCGATGAAAATTGGTGTAATTGGCTTAGGGACAGTTGGGTTTGGTGCTGTAGAAATATTAACTCAACAAAAAGAAAGATTAGAAAAACAAATTGGTGAAGAAGTTATTGTCAAATATGGATGTTCACTAGATGAAGTGACTTTACCAGAAGAAATCCTCTATACACAAGATTTTCATGATGTCATCAATGATGAGGAAATTGACGTCGTTGTTGAATTGATTGGCGGAACAACAATTGCCAAAACAATTATTTTAGAAGCTTTAAAAAAAGGCAAACATGTTGTCACTGCCAATAAAGCATTAATTGCTCATGATGGTCAGGAAATCTTTGAAACAGCATCTCAGCATAATGCAAAGATTTATTATGAAGCTGCAGTAGGCGGTGGGATTCCTGTTGTTGTACCTGCAAAAGAAGATTTAATTGCCAATGAGATTGAAAAAATTGAAGGTATTTTAAATGGAACAACAAATTTTATCTTAACATTAATGGAAACTGATAATCTAGATTTCGATGAAGCATTGACAATTGCTGATGGTTTAGGATTTGTTGAAGCTGATGCCAGTTTAGATTTAGATGGGATTGATGCAGCACATAAGATTCAAATACTTGCAATGAATGCTTTTGAAATGTTCTTTGATTTCAATAAAATACAAGCAACTGGTATCCGTAATGTCACAAAGAAAGATATGGATTATGCAAAGAAACTGGGATATCGTATCAAGCTTATTGCACAAGCTAAAAAACTTGATAAAGGTTATGGAATTGATGTTTCTCCTACTTTAATTGGTATAAAAGACATTGTTGCAAATGTGAATCAGGCATATAATGTAGTAGAGATAACTTGCAATTATTTAGAAAACGTGATTTTCTATGGAAAAGGAGCTGGACGTTATGTCACAGCAAGTGCTGTTGTTAGTGATATTATGAAAACACATAGACAGGATATGTGGAAACATGACTATCAATATGAAGATCGTATTTATCCAATCACATATTCTAAATATTATGTTAGATGTGATCATCCTTTAGATATTGATTACGAAACTTATTTCTCTCAAGATAAAAATCATATTTATATTACAAATAAGATTGAACTTGATGAATTATTAGAGCAATTACAAAATGAAACATATAACTTATTTAAAGTGAGGGGTTAGAATGAAAGTTATTGTCCAAAAATTTGGTGGTACCTCAACACGTAGTGTAGAAACCCGTGAGCATATGTATAAAAACATTATTCGTGAACTAGAAAATGGAAACAAGGTTGTAGCCGTTGTGAGTGCAATGGGACGCTTTGATGATCCATATGCTACTGATACACTTCTTTCTATTGTCAATACTGATGAATTAACAGATGAAGAAATTGATCGTTTAACAAGCATTGGTGAAACAATATCAACATTAGTATGCAAAAGTGAATTATCTGAAATGGGCTATTCAGTGGAAACAGTGACAAATACTGAATTAGGAATTTTAACAGATTCCCATCATATGAATGCAACAATTACAAATGTTGAAGGAAGTCATATTACTGATAAACTTAAGCGTGCTGATATTGTTATCTGTCCTGGATTCCAAGGTTATTCACAAAATGGAAAAGTGACAACATTGGGACGTGGTGGTAGTGATTTATCTGCTGTAGCAATTGGTGTTGCTATTGATGCAAGTGAGGTTGAAATCTATAGTGATGTGAATGGTATTTATACAGCTGATCCGCGTATTGTCCCTGATGCCATTCAATTAGAGTATATTAGTTATGCAGAAATGCTTGAACTTTCTAAAAACGGTGCAAAAGTCTTGAATCACAGGTGTGTTCAATTAGCCGCAAAGCATAATATTACCATTCATGCAAGAAGTTCATTTGATAGTCGAAAAGGAACATATGTGTTAGGAGATGAGAAAATCATGAAAGACCATTTAAATCAATTAATTATTTCAGGAATTACTGGTTCACAAAATGAAGCACGTGTCACACTTGTTGGTGTTGATGCCAAGGTGAATGGCGCTGGTCAGCTTTTTGAAAAGATTGCAGAAGCCAATGTGAACGTCAATGTTTTTAATCAAGCTTTAGTTGGTGGAGGAAAGATGGATATTTCTTTAATCATCAATGATAAAGATGTTCCTGGTGTTGTGGAAGTTATCAATGATTTAAAAGAAATCTTAAAACCTCAAAAAACAATTGTGAGAGGAAATATTGGTAAGGTAGCTGTTATAGGTGTTGGTATTAAAAATAACAAAGGAATGTTCCAAAAAGTATATAATACATTAATGAGTAATGATATTAATGTAGAAATGACTTCTTGTAGTGAAATTAACATTTCATGTTATATTGATCGAGATGATGTCAAAAAAGCCCAAGTGTTATTACATGAAGCGTTCTTAGGTTAAGGAGGAAATATAAAATGAAAAAATATAAAGTTGCAATTGTAGGTGCTACTGGTGCAGTCGGAAGAGAAATGTTGAAATGTATTTTTCAATTCAATTTCCCTTTTGAAAGTCTTAAACTTCTAGCTTCTGCCAGAAGTGCTGGTAAAGTTGTAGAATATGAAGGACATGAGTTTGTTGTTGAAGAATTAACAGAAAATTCATTTGAAGATGTTGAAGTTGCTTTCTGGAGTGCTGGTGGCAGTATTTCTGAGAAATATGTGCCCTATGCAGTGAAAGCGGGATGCATTAATATTGATAACACTTCACATTTTAGAATGGATCCAGAAGTGCCTTTGGTTGTACCTGAAGTCAATGGTGAAGCGTTAAGAAACCATAAAGGAATTATTGCTAATCCAAACTGTACAACAATTCAAATGGTAAGTGCGTTAAATAGATTAAATGAATACTTTGATATTGAAAGAATCATTGTTTCTACATACCAAGCTGTTTCTGGTGCAGGTGTTGCTGGTATGGAAGAACTTTATAGACAATCTCAAGAAGTGTTAGATGGAAAAGAACCTATTGCAAAAACACTTCCTTGTGCTGGAGATAAGAAACATTATCCAATTGCATTCAACTGTATTCCACAAGTTGATAAATTTGATTTAGATAATCATTTTTCTAAAGAAGAAATGAAAATGGTTAATGAAACAAAAAAAATCTTTGATAAAGATATCAAAGTGAATGCAACTTGCGTTCGTGTTCCTGTTTTAAGAGGTCATAGTGAGTCAGTTTATATTGAAACAAAGAAACCAATAGATATTGATAAGGTCTTTGAATTATTATCTTCTTCACATGGTGTTGAACTTTATGATGATATTGAAAATCAAGTTTATCCAATGGCAACTTTATTCATTGGTGATGAATTGGTACATGTTGGACGTGTGAGAAAAGATTTAGATAATGACCATGCTTTAAGTTTATGGGTTGTTGCTGATCAGTTAATGAAAGGTGCCGCTTATAATTCTGTAGATATTGGTTTAAAAATGATTGAGATGGGTCTTCTATAGAAATGTCAACTTATCTGATCCCTATCCAAGTAGCGATGATTGTTTTTCCTATCATCGCTTTTTGTTTGACTCTCCCTTATGCTATTTATCAATATTATAAGTATGGAGCCATTCCAATACTCAGAACTTTAATTATCTTTTCTTTTATTTATTATCTGATCAATGCCTATTTCATGACAATATTACCTTTACCATCAGTAGAATCAGTTGCGAAAATGACTTCTCCTACAATGAAACTCACACCATTTTATTCAGTTCCACAAATTATAAAAGCAAGTCCATTTGTATGGAATCAACCATCTACATATATATCAACATTATTAGAGCCAAATATGCGAGTCATCTTATTTAATATCCTTCTAACAGTTCCTTTCGGAATCTATTTAAGATATTACTTTCAGTTGAGCTTTAAGAAAACAATCTTTTTTACTTTTCTTTTATCATTATCATTTGAACTCATCCAACTCAGTGCTTTATTTGGAATTTATCCTCGACCATATCGTCTTTTTGAGATTGATGATTTAATCACCAATACACTTGGTGGGATGTTAGGATATGCTATATGTCCACTTTTTGCTCATTTTTTACCAACAAGAGAAAAACTTGATTCAATAGCCTATGAACAAGGACAAAAAGTATCAAAGCCTCGTAAATTCTTTGCTTTTCTTATAGATGCTTTATTTATTTTCATTCTTATTATGATTCTACATCTTTTGAAAGTTCCATATCATATCAGTTATTTTGGGATTACAATTCTCTTTTATATTCTTTTACCATTTATGCACAATGGACAAACACCTGGCAAAATAATGACAAAAATCGTTCTAGAAAATCCTTCTGGTACAAAGAAGTATCAATATCTTATTCACTATCTTCCATTATACTTCCTGATTATTCCAACTCCTTATTATTTCTATCAATTTCTTAAACTATCAAATCAACTATCTCCTCTATTGTGTTATGGAAGTATTATTATACTCATAATTATTTTCTTTCTCACAACATGTCAATTTATCTTATCTTTCTTTTCTTCATCTCATATGTGGTTTGACTATTATTCTCATCTTACTCATGTATCAGCTATCACTCAAATACCTAATCTCCCTCAAACACCTGAACTTTAACAGGTGTTTTTGATTAATAAAAAAAAGAATCAATATTCTCAGTTAAAAAATAAGTTCTCAAAAACTCAACATAACCATAATTCATTAAAGTATAATTCTTGCCTTTCAATTGAATTGGAAAATCATTATTTATGTCCATTATGACTTTTATTTTTTGATTTTCAGCAATAGAAAAGGCATTACCATCTGTACCTTCAACAAAAAGAGAAGAAATGTTTGATTAACCATTTTTGCCATTCAATCGAAAAACTGGCTATTGCTTACCAAAACCTATAATTTGAAAAAAATCATTACAAAAGTCATAGTCCCAATTTTCAGTACTACTGTCATTTTTAATAGCCAAAATATCCTTATAAGCTCATTTTTAATCATAATCTCTTAATGAAGAGATAGTGATTTTAAGTATAATGAACCTTTTATAAAAAGAAAAGAGCAAACAAAAATACATAAATATATGTATATTCATTTCACTCTGAAAACTTTTCCACTTTTATTATTGCACAAAGCATCCCATTATTCAATGCTTTAAGCCATTATATATTGACGTATCCAAATTCTTATAAGATAAAGAAGCTCAGTTTTGAAATGGAATTGAGCTTCTTGTAGATGAATTTATCAATTTTTAGATGACTTCATTGATTTTAAATATCGCTTTCTTAAATATAAACTTCCTAATCCTGTTATTACAAACAAAAGAGCATATCCTAAAAAGTTGAAAGTATCAGCAGTTTCTACACTATCATTCTGAGATTTTTCTGGTAATTTATTTTCTATATTATCCAATTTTTGCCACTTTGCATATAAGTCAATATTGCCTATACGTTGACTTATTTGTGTTATTGCTTGACCTTCAAATTTTTGATTATTATACCACCCTATAAATTTATAACCTTTTTTAGTTGGAGTTTTTAAATGTATTTGATCTTCTACTGTAAAGCGTTCAGTCGTTACGACACTTCCATCATAATAATTTATTGCATATTGAATTGCTGATAATGATGGTACAAGAACAATATCCTGTGTGATAGGACTTGATGATTCAAATAGATCATGACTACCTTTTATTTTCCAACCATCAAATTGATAACCAGTTCTACTATCATTTGGCCATTTCTCATCGATTTCTTCTTTGAAACTTGAACCAGCTGATATCTTAAATTCTTTTATTTGCTTATTAAAGAATTCAAATCGAATTATATATACACGGACCAATTGATTATATGCTGTTGTCAATTCAGTTAATGTATCATTAATCACTTGTTGATTATCACTTGAAGCAACAGTATCTTTTGCTTTATTTAACGCTTTTATAAAAGCTTCATAGCTTGATTTTGTATATTGTTGACTTGATATATTTTCTTTTTCTATTTTAGATATTTTCTTTTCTAAGTCAGCTTTATTGACAACTGCTTTATATTCTCCAATGATTTGAAAACCATTAATAATCATCTGAGTTATATCTAAATTTTCACATTCTATACGATATTCTCCATTAACCCCATAATAAGCAAACAATATATGAGGATTTGTCATTGAGCGCTTATTTGTAAGTCTTGTATCTATCGTTTCTGTCTTTAAAACTTCTTCTTTTTGATTCTTTATAGTATATAAAGTGACTTTAATTAATCCTGTCTGAGCAGTTTGACCTACTGATAATTCTATACCATCACCATAAAATGCAAAAGATAATTTCGCACCTTTTTCATTTGTAACTAAAGCATTATTTTCTAATGTAAACTTTCCTTCTTGCTTAATATTAACATGATCACTTGGTACTGTTGTACTTTCTTTAAGTAACATAGCTTCTTTAGCAGTTTTAAGAGTAATAACCATATCATCTAATTGGCTTTGTGTTGTTGCTGAAATTAATAAATTTTTTGCATGAACCAATTGAGTGATGAAATCTGATTTATATTGATTGTCTTGATATTGATTGAAATTGATTTTTTGATATTCATTTATCAGTTCCATCAAAGCAGTCTTCTCCAATGTTTCAATATTTGCACGTTCTACATGTATATAGTCAATAATTGCATTAGTATCACGATTCGTTGCAATTGAATTTTTTTGGCCTGTATTTATAATATCTAAACGATAGTTTCCATTATCCTCTTGTTTCCAATGAAACAATAATTCTTTATCTTTTTTTGTTTCACTATAACAATCTATATCTTCTGATATAATTTGTTCTTCCCTATTATCTTTCAGGTCAGTAATAACAAATCTTACTGTTCCAGTTCCAACTGCCTTTCTTCCATAAACAGAAACTTCATTTCCATTAATCATGAGACTTAGTTTTTCATCAGTTGCTCCTGACTTTAAAGCAGTTCCTTTATCCAAAGTCTCCTCATTTATTTCTACCCAATTACCAGTACGATTAATAGCACTGTCTTCAGCATCAAAACGAATTTGGATTAACTGTTTTTTAGCTTGACTTAGTGAGTCTACCATTTTATCTATTTGATTTTGAGTTAAATTGTTTTTCTTTAGTAACTCAATTGCTTCATTCAATTGCTTTTTAAACACATCTTGTTTATCTAAAATAAAATCATTTAAGTTTAAACTTTGACAATTATGAATTAAATTTTCTAAAGTTTTTGTATGTAAAGGTTCTTCATTGACTTGAGGTTCATGCCCTTCTTCGACTATCAGTGTCGTCGTTGCTGTAACTGTATTTCCATTATAAGTTGCACTCGCAGTCACTTTGTATTGTCCAGGCTGTGTAACTGTTAAAATATGATCTTTAACTTGACCACCATTATTAATAGAATATTGAACTGGGATTGTTACATCTTGAGGATAACAAGTATCCATATAAGTATGCGCATTCATAGCAATGCTTGCATCACTTTTCCCAAAAGGAATCGTTAATAATGTTGGTTTTTCAATAACTATTCCTACAACTTTATCATTTTGACACCCTGGTTGCATATCACTACCTGAAGCAACCTCACTTGTTAATGACATAAAATTTGATGCTTTCCCATTTTCATTATTATAAACTTTAACAATATAATCTTTATTATCAGAACTTAATCCTTGTAAGTCATTAATAGTCACTACATCAGCAGATGCATTATAAGTATTATAATTCACTGTTTTCACTGGTGTAGACAAATTCCCTTTTTCAAACACATCAACTCGTACATTTCCTGCACCTGCTCCACGTTTGAATTTCATTGTCCCACCAGTTCCTGTAAATGGTATTTCAAGATAATTATTTAATTTTTTGGTATAAATAACTGGTTCATCATTAAAAGTTGTGTTCACCCACTTTGTATCTGCTTCTAATACGCTTTCTTGAATAACAACTGTTTGTAAAGTTCCATCACTGAAATAACGTTTAACATTATTATCATCAGCTTTCACTGTCTGTGCTTGTGGTATCTCCTTAACATTATGTCCTGGACCAGCAATTGCTCCAAGATTATAAGATGTTAATGGTTGACCAAGAATATCCTGTTGACCATTTCCAGAAACATTAATACTTTTATTGATATATGGTGAAGTTGTTTTCAATGCTATTTTAGAAAAAGCATTTTTCTGACTCAAGTTAAATAAAGAATTACCACCAACAAATTGGGGATCATCAGTATATTGATTATCATCTTGTGGTGCTATACAACCAATATAAGCATTGTTGTCAAATGTTGAATTTTTTCCAGGTTGAAAACATTGATTACGACCTGCTACAGTTGGATTTGTAAAATACCAGATATTATTATTATAATTAACTTCATCTCCTTCAAAAACTGCATGACAATCTTTATTAGAAATAAAAGTATTATTATATACTTTTGCACTTTCAAGTTTTGTCACATCTGTTTCTCCAACTGCAACAATTTGAGCATTATAATCTAAAAATGCTCCACTGTCATTGACTGATAAATTATAACGAATTGTATTATTGCGATTATATGATTTTTGACGAACATGTAACATATAACCACCACCATAATTATCATGTGTATAATTGTATTGAATCACTCCATCACGTGTCATATCATCTAAGTTAAAGGCCATACCATCTTTCCCATTTTGACCATTACAAACTTCATTATATTGAAAAATCATTCCATTAGCTCGATCACACCAAATACCACATCCATATCCTTCTAATGTGCTTTGGAAAGTATCAACTTTGTTGTGTTCAACAATAACTCCACTTGTATAAAGTGGGATAATTCCAGCTCTTGTGACATTATGAATATAATTATTTCTAATAATAACATTTGTATGTCTAAAATCTACATCATCTAAAGTTCCTTTAACATTTGTTGTGGTAATACCATTAGCTTGACAATTTTCAATTTTATTATTTTCAATTAATACATCATTAAACGTTGTGACTTTCTTTGTCGTATCTAATTCCTGTACAGCAACATTAAAATCATTAGGTGCCTCTGTTTCTCTTGCTGTATAAGTTACTAAATTAATACCACCAGTACGATGAGTTGTACGTGCTCCCCAAAATGTATTAGATGTGTTAGGATTAGATTGATCCCCTCCCACATAACCATCTAATGGACTTCCATCTGGATTTGTTGGAACAACTGGATAAATATCATCTTGACCATTATATCCTCTTACATCATGAATATCACAATTACGAATATATATATGATTAATTTGACCATAATCATACCCTTCTATTCTAATACCACTACGATCACGATTAACATTATCTCCAGTATTTTTAACATCAAGATTATTGATTTCAATATATTCTTGATTATACAAATAAACTGCTGCTCCTATTTGATCACCATTTTGACCAGTAAAAGCACCTTTCCAATTTTTAACTTGAGGCATAAAATAAGAACCATTTGCATCAATAATAGGTTTATTCCCTTCACCATACATATCAATAACAATTGGATATCCAGCACAACCTGAACCTTTTGGCCATAATGTTCCTGTAAATTGTGATCCTGCTTTAATAAGCACTTTATCTCCAGGCTGTAACATCAAATTATTGATATCTTCTAAACTATTAAAAGCATTCTCTTCACTGAGTCCATTACCATCATTCTTAGATATGTGAGAATCCAAGTAATATACTTTTCCATAAGTTTTCTCTTCACTTGCAAATACAATTCTAGGACTGATAAGTGAAAAAATCATAACAATAATTATAAAAATCTTAGACAATAATTTCATAATACTCTCCCTCTTTATCGAATTGAAAACATAAAAAGGCAAGAACTGTAAGTAAAAACTTACAAGCCTTGCCTAATTGAATAGTCACAATCCATCTTTTCATTATTATAACACGTCGATTAACAGAAAACAATAATTATTAAAAACAATAACGACAAATAGTGACAATGCTTTATAAAGAAAAGCTCATCATGAGATAAGATGATGAGTTTTCAATAACTAACATTTATATTTTCTTTTTTGTTCAAAAATAATATATGCTCCAGCAAGCAACATAATTCCTCCAATAAACGGTATATTTATATTATCACCTGTTTGAACAGAATCTTGAGTTTTCTCAATTAATTCTAATGCTATTGTTGCATTTTCAAATGCAACTTTCGCTTGAATATATGTTTGGCCATCAGTGTCATCTAGTGGCAAACTCATTAAGTAATGATAAGCATTTAAATATTTTTCATAAGATTCTTTTGTATATAAATTTGAATTTTTTAGGACAATAGCTTTTCTATATTCATCCATTGAAGTTGCTCTTTTCTGCAAGTTCAATAATGCTTTATTCAACTGATTGATCATTTGAGCCATCAATTGATTTGTTCCATTAATCATTAATTGATCAGTTTGTCCTAATAAAGTCTTTACTGTCTTCCAAGAAGTCAATGTATATAGATTTTCATCAAAAGATTGAACCTCTTTAATTTTATTCTTTAAAGCAACTGTTGATACCAACTCTGTTTTCGCTTTTAAAATAGCTTGTGCATAATCATAATCATAAGCACTATCATGTGGTTTTGATGCATCTGCAATCGCTTTAGTTAACTGAGTATATGAATCTGTTGTATAATGCTCTTTATTTAATGTTTTTGCTTCCTCGATAACTTCTTGTAGATTGACATTTGGCTTTAAAGTTAATTTAGATTTGGCAACATTAATCTTTTGAATAGCTGATTCAACTTGTGTCTTTGTTCCAGTCTCTAACAGTTGAGTTCCTTCATTAATAGCGTTCTTATAATCCTTAAATGTTTCTACAATATATAACTTTTCTGGATATGAATTAAACTCTTGAATTAAGTCTTTTAAGATTGTAATATCAGCCAATTGTTCTTCAACAGTTTTTAATGTTTGAATTAATTTTTCAATTTCATCTGGATGTACTCTTTCTTGTTGAGTTGTAGCATTTTGATCTTTAGTTATAGCATCTTGCAATGTTTTTATAGCCTCTTGATAAGCTTTATAACCTGCCTTTGAATAAGAGTTTTCATCATAAGATTTTAACTCAGATAATGTAAGTACAGCAATTTCCTGCTGATTTAAAGAATATACAAGATTATTCTTTGCCATTTTTAATTCATCTATTAATTGTGTTGCTTTTTCTATTGATAAATCTGCATCATTGACAACTAACTTAGCCTCACTTAAAGCATCATAATAGGCTTGATAAGTTGCTGCTGTATAGACTCCAGTATCATTGTCTACAGATTGCTTAATTAAATCTTTTAATTCTGTTCCAACATATTTAATCAATTTATTAGCAATCGCTGATTGAATGCCAGAAATAGCTGATTCTATTGAAGTCACAGAAGCATTTTCATTATCATAAATATTCTTTGCTGTTTGATAAGCCATCTCATATTTCTCTTGAGATGAATTTGTCCATGCTTGAGTATTTTCCTTGTTATCTAATAATGTTTTTAAATTCATTTTAGATGCTGTTGTATCCATCGCTGTATTCATCAAAATTATTTCTGCCAATTCAGGTATTTTGTCAAGCCATGTAACAGATACATTTTTAAATAAGTATCCATCTGGTAATTTGAACTCACTAATTGGCTGATTTAATGTTCCTAGTGTTATACTTTTTGTTGTAGGCGTTGTAGAGCGCCCTTTTGTAGTCACATAAACTTCAGCATTCACTTTAGCATTTGAAACTTCCCCAACTTGAACAAAACGAATTGATTTCATTTCATTTGGATTAGATACATGATAAATGAATGAACTATTTGGTTGTGAAGATTTAAAAGTCGTTGATAAATCATTATCCAACATATGAGAAGGAATTTTACCTGGCTCTTCAATAGCATCAAGTGTAAAGTCATGGTTAGATTCAGTTGTCACATATTCATTATTATTAATAACAATTTCATTAAATGCAGCAAATCTATCTTTATATGGTGCTGTAAATCTCACTCTTAAATAACGTCCAACCGCTTTTGCACCATTTGCTAATATATTTTCTTTATACATATTTCCTGGATTCACACTATCATGTAAAAGTTCAGAGTATGTTTTTGCAGTTGTACTACTTCCCCCATCAGTATCCGCTCCTGTATTCTCTACTCTATCTCCAATTTCTAAAACTGGTGTCCATGATGAACCTGCAGGATCATTTGAAACTTCAAAAATAGCATCTCGTATATAATTTTGATCTGTTTCTTTAATATAATATCTCAATGATGAAATAGTTCTTTCTTGACCCAAGTCAAACGTTACATATCCATCTTGAGTTGGATATCCTGCAATACTTGCAGATGTTGATAATTTTCCATCAAAAATATTATATGAATTTTTAGCACGACGCATATCTCCATCACCATAGGCTGCATTGATTTGTATATTAGAATCATAGAAACCTGCTTTTTTAATACTAAATGTTTTCACTTCAAATTGATTAAATGTTATATTTTTATTTGAACTTCCTGTATTTACAATTCTTATATAACGTGCGTTTATAAGTTTTGCCAACTCAAAATTAGCACAGTCAATCCATTCAATACTATTCTTTGAAACCTGTAACTTTATATTTGAAGATAGTGCAATATCAGATGTCATACTTTCAATCATTCTAATATTAGGTAATTGAATACCAAAATATTCATTCACTCCTAATGTTAATGTTGCACCATTCAAACTATAAAGATCTTCCTCATAATTAGAGAGAATTGGACTGTTATCTTGATTTGTGTAAACATAATCTTTGATACCACTCTTTATCTCTTTCACTGTAAATTCTGAAAAATATAACCATTTTGTAATTCTTTCATCATTAACAATACGAATATAACGTGCTTGAATTCCACCTAAGTTTTCATCAATAACATCTTTTTGAGTCGAACTTGTATATGTATTCACTGTTGTCCAGTTTGTATTATCCACAGAGTATTCTAAATGATATTTTGTCCATTTATCACTAGAACCATTACCAATAACGATATGTGCACTAGCAAGAGATGCGATTTTCCCTAAATCATAACCAATATAATCACCAACTTCACTTACATCATTTGTACGTCCTTCATCACCATTATTTGCCGGATCATAATAAGCAGCAGTATTATCATCACCATCATATAACTTGCTATCATTATCACTTTCACTACCACCTGCACCATTTCTCCATGTTGGTGTCTTTATAACAGTATAAGAGAGTGGAGTAGTATCATTTGATGTGTCAAAAGCATAAACTGTTATTTCACCAACACGCCACCAAATATTCTTATTAGCAGTATTTTGAATACGAATATAACGCATTTGTATTCCATTACCATTAAATGTTTGTCTTTGTTCAGTCGACAAATCAGTTAATTTTGTCCAATTTATTTTATCCTCACTATACTCAATAATTGCATTGCTTGGAACATCTGCTCCATTGCTTAATCCTTGAACAAAAGCAATTGATCCTACATTTTTACTTTCACCTAAATCAGCAATAATGGCTGCTCCAGCTTCAATATTATCAGCACCACTTGGATTTCTAAAAAATGTTTCTGTATTTTCATTTCCATCTGTCAAATTAGCAATATTTCCACCATTAGGAGCAATGACAATATTCTCCAATTCAACATTTGTAATTTCTAATTTTTCAGGTTCTTTATCAGGATTTCCTTCTGCCTTATTAATAGTTATTTCAGAAACTATTAGCCATGCATCAACAGCATTATCTTGAGTCGTTATTAAACGAATACCTTTGGCAGTTAAAGATAATTCATCAACCTTAATTTCAGCAGGATTAGAAATATTTGTTGCAAAATCATAAATAGTTCCATCTAAATCTGTCCATGTTGTTCCATCTGTTGTATACTGCAATTTTGAATGTTCAAATTTATTTTTACCACTACCAAGTAAAAATCTAATATCATGAATTTCAATAGCCTTATTAAATTCAACACCTACATATTGACCAGATTTAATCCACTGTTCATTTTGACTTGTTGTTGTATATTGAATATTCGTTGCATCATTTCCATCAAAAACATTATCTAAGCTTCCATTTGGAAAATCAGTACGATTTGTTATAAATGTCTGCCCAAAATAGTTTGGATCTGTAATCTCTTCCACTTTTTTATTTAAATAACTAGACATATCTTTAATCAATGGTGTGATATATTTTGATCCAACTAAAGCATATTCATCATTTGTATTCTTTGTAATAAAATGATGTTTTTGAGAATCTGCAAGAGCCTTTGAACCTTTTGTATTATATTCAATGATGGCATTACTATCATTATTTAAAGATGCCTTGATTCCCTCTAAATAAGAAATACCAGATTCCATTGTATCATCCCAACAGTTTAACCATGGTGCCATTTGTTCTCTTAAACGTTTGTTTCCTGAATTCTTATAATATGCAGCTGACTCTTTTAATTTTTGAAATTCTTGTATTAAAGCATCACATGTCTCAACTGTTACTGTATTATTTGTTAAAGATGATCTAAAACTATTTAATTGAGATTTTAAATCTAATGATTCATCTAATCCCGTATTCTGAGCAATCATATGTTTAGAAATCTCACGCAAAGATTTTGATGATTTTGTATCTAATGCCGTATTATGATCTACATATTTAAAACTATCTGTCCAAGCCTGATCTGCTTCATTGGCTGATTGCCAAATATTCCATGAATAACAAGCATTACCAAATATTCCAACTTTACTTGGTTCAGAATGTTCCATTGGATTTAACATAATACCTTGAATTTTATCAGGACTTACACCTGGATTTAAAAATTCTTTATAGCCACCCATTATTAAACGATTTGTTGCATTATCTGAACATGGCCAGTTAATCCATAAGAATGGACCACGTCCAACATTATTTGTAAATGTGTTTGTGAAATTTGTATTCACTGTACCCCAAACTCCACCACCTGTCATAACCAGTTGAACATTATTAGGTGCTTTTTTTAGTTCTGTAAATTCTGCTCCAGAACCATTTCCCATATAATCATAAGGAATATATGGTAAAGTTGTTTTCATATCAGGATATTCTTTTTGAACATCATTCTTTAGCCAATCTGATATATCATTAATTAATTTTAAGCCATTGGCACCTCCAGGATTATGGAAATCGTCTGCTAAGATTGCAATCTGCCTAACACCACAATCAATAACCTGTTTAAACTTTGCTTTCAATTTCGCTAATTCTTCATCATAATTATCAAAATTAAATGTTCTTGCCCATCCAAATGGATGAAGTGCATAGGCAAAACTACATTTTGATTCATTACCCGCTTTTGCAAGTGGTTTAATTAAATTATTAATTTCATCTTGAGTATATAAAATATCCCACTTATCTTTATGTTTTGGATCATCCTTTGGTGCATAAAAATATGTATTCATTTTATAATATCCACCAAATTTCATTAATTCCGCTCTATCCTCTACTGACCAAGGATTTCCATAGTATCCTTCAATAAATCCACGACTCACAACATCAGCATAATCTTCAACCGTAAAATGACGAATTGTACGACTTTCTAGTTGATTAAAGACATGATAAAGAGTTGTTAATCCATAGAATGCTGCATTTGTATCTTTACCAAGAATAATAATTGTTCCATCATTGACTTCTAAATAGTAAGAATCATTCTTATCAAATAAGTCATGAGAAACAGATTTATTATTTTGAACATATTGATCAACATATCCTCCTGAACCTTTTATTCCAACTAAAATATTTGTAACTTTTTCTGTTACTGATTCATCAGAATTATCAATTAGTGCAGATGATGTTGAAATAGATAATTTCTTAATATCAGTAACCTCTTTAAGTCTTGATTTTGTATATTTATCAATGCCATCTTCATAGACAACATTTACTTTATCTCTTAAAATAAAGTCACTATTTTGATACGTTATTGTGTGTGGTGTTGGATAAATTTCATATTCTGGCATTGCAGCATATACCGAACCAACATGAGAAAATAAACTAATCACCATAGCCATACTTGCTATAACAGCAAATACTTTTTTCTTGAATTGTCCCATTTTTTTCCTCCCTTTCAATTCGTAGGACTGCTATTTTAGACAAAAAAAGACCTCAAAGGTCTACACTTAATCGTGTTTTCCTTTGAGGTCTTGCCTAATCGTATTAGTAACAATCCTTACGCCATTATGATAACCTTTCTAGCACTTCATTGTCAACAGTTTTTTCCATCTTTTGTAAATTGGAAAGTTATGTATTTTTACGAAGATGGATGCAAAGATATGTTTGTTCATCAGGCGACAAATTATAATCATATCTGTTTTTTATGAGTTTCACAATTCTATTAATACATAATGCTAAACGTGGATCTTCTTTTAGCATATCTCGAATATTAGCTGTTGTATCTTCAAATTGATTGTTTCGATTTCTAAATATTCTTTCTCCAAGATATTTTAAATGAATAGATATTCTTGAATAAGCTAATGAATCTTCCTGTAATTCTATTTTCATTGTTTTCTGAATTAATTCCAAAACTTCTTTTGTAAGTGTTAAAATTTTAATAGCATTATTCGATTTATTTGATAAAGAAAAATTAACAAGATGTAAAGCAATATAACCAGCTTCATCTTCATCTAACATCACACCAGTTTTTTTAGCAATCAGTCTTAAAGCCCATTGTCCAACTTGATACTCATTATTATAAAGAGTACGTGTTTCTGAAAGGATAATATTAGGTAAATAAACACCTTCTTGTTTGCGTTTAACAGCAAATGCTAAGTGATCACCAATTGCAATAAAAATTTCTCCACTAAAACTTGTATCCAAAACAGTTTCAGCCTTTTGAACAATTTCTTCAGTTATTTCAAAATATATAATAGGGATACTTTTCAAAGAATCCTCAATTCTTTTCTTTTGTTCATCTTGAAAAACATATATTTTTTCAATTTTCTTTTCATCAACAATATCCCCTACTTTTCTTTGAAAACCAACTCCTGATCCTGTTAATATAACATCTTGTCGATTTTCATTCAAAGCCACTACACTGTTATTATTAAAGACTTTTAATATGATCATGCTTTTCTCCTTACCCTAAAATATCATTCATAGAATCCACAATGAAATCAACTTGTGTTCCCACAATAAGCTGCAAATGAGTATTACCAATCTTCACAATCCCACTTACACCTGTAGATAGAATTTTTTCTTCATCAACCAAAGATATATCATTAAGTTGGACTCTTAACCTTGTAATACAGCTCTCAATTAAAACAATATTTTCTCTACCCCCCCAATGCTTCTACATAGATAATAGCAATATCATCATAATCATCAGTTTTTAAAACATCTTTATACTCATCTTTAGCAACCTGAAGTATTACCTCATCAGTTTCCCTACCCGGAGTCATTAGATTATATCGGATAATAATAAATCTAAAGAGTGAATAATAGATAATTCCACAAACAATACCTAAAGGAATTAACATAAAAATATTTTGTGAAAATGGGGCTTTGATACTTAATAAATAATCAATAAGTCCTGCTGAAAATCCGAAACCTGCTATCCAATGCATAGAAGCAGCAATAAAAACAAAAATACCAGTTAAAATAGCATGAATAACATATAAAACAGGTGCTACAAACATAAATGCAAATTCTAACGGTTCTGTAACACCAGTTAAGAATGATGCAAATGCTGCTGAGAATAAAATAGTTCCTACTTGTTTCTTTCGATCAGGTCGCGCGCATCTATACATTGCTAGTGCTGCACCCGGTAAACCGAACATCATAATTGGAAAAAAGCCTGCTTGATACATTCCTGTTATTCCCAATACTCCTCCTGATATAGTTCCCCAAAACTTACCAATATCGTTGATTCCTGCCATATCAAACCAAAAAACAGAATTTAATGCATGATGTAAGCCAGTTGGAATAAGCAAACGATTATAAAAACCATATAATCCAGCTCCAAATGGACCTAATCCTGATATTGTCTCACCAAATTGAATAAACAAATTAAAGCATGTTGGCCAAACAATCAATAACAAAAGACCTAAACCTAACATTGTTAAACTACAAATAATAGGAACAAATCTTTTACCTCCAAAAAAAGAGAGGGCTGTGGGTAATTTTATTTTAGAGAATTTGTTATAATGAAATGCACATATAAGTCCAACAAGAATACCTATAAAAGCATTTGAAGAATTCTCAAAAGCTATTGGAACTTGTTCTTCTGGGATATTCATAAATAATGAAACAGATTCAACTGAAAGCAAATGATTTAATAACACATATGATACAACAACACTAATAACAATCATTGGATCTTTTTCCTTAACCATCCCAATTCCAATTCCTACGGCAAATAAAATAGGAAGATTGTCTATAATGGCACTCCCTGATTCAATAAGAAATGCAGCAATAACATTATTTGAACCCCAGCCTATTGGATCAATCCAATAACCAATACCTTTTAAAATAGCTGCAATGGGCATCACTGAAACTGGTAACATTAATGATTTTCCTAATCGCTGCATATATCCCATCATTACTTATATCCATCCTTTACTTCATTTTAAAAATTCATAAATGTGTACGTTTTAAAACTTGCTAATAACTACTAAAAAATGTAAAATATTGTAGAGGGAATATTCTTTTTAGTTTAAATATGGAAGTTTTTTAAACTACACTTTAACGAACTTTTCATGTTTTCTTATAATAATGCTCATGTTTTAATTATTGACATATTTTTAAATTACAAGTAAAATAGAAGTAGTAATGTGACTATTCAATTAGGCATTAGTTGTTTTTTTAAGCAACTAATGCTTTTTTATATAAAAGAAAGGACTTTAAGAAATGAATTTTTTAGATAAACTCATACATAAAGATAATCATTCTATTTTAGCTGTAACTCATGGAAAAGTTCTGCATATTGAAAAAATACCTGATCATGCTTTCTCTAATCGTTTGATTGGAGATGGCTTAGCAATTGAAATTAACTCTCCCCATATTTATGCTCCTTGTACAGGAACCATTAATTCTATTGCTTCAACACGACATGCATTTACTATACTATTAGAAAATGGAGTTGAAATACTTGTTCATATTGGTCTCAACACATCAAAACCAAATGAACATGACTTTAATTATCATGTCAATGTAGGAGACCATATCACTCCTGACACACACATTCTGACACTGAGCCAACAATTTTTACATTCCCACCAATTTAAAGTTATCACACCTATTATCATATTAAATTCTCATGAGCATCCTATTAAAATAATGACAACATCTTCTTATACAAAGAAAGGAAAAACTCTTTTCACATATAAATAATTGAGAGTAAAAAGTTTCACTTTTTACTTTTTATTTTAAATATTATTGGAAAAAGGTTAGCGAAACTTGCCAACCTTAATCATATATAGTTATTACATATTATATTTTTTTATGTTTTTTACTCATAAAATAACCTAAAGCACCACTTATTATGAATAATCCAAACAAAGCTGTCACTTGTACTGAATCACCTGTTTGAGGTTGATTTGTTGATGGCTTATTTTGATTGTTTGATGTATCATTGATATTTGGTTTTGATGGATCGACTGGATTTGATGTTGATGCTTCAACTCCAAATTTGGCTGTTGCTTGTCCATCTGTAGATACAATTATTAATGTATGTTGTCCTTCTGATAATGTTTTTGTAAATTCAGGATGAAGAGTAATAATTGTACTTCCTTCTTTAACTGTATAATATTGACTGTCTAAAACCTTACCATCCAACAAGACTTCTTTAAACTTTTCGATAGATGCATTTGATCTAAAACTCACAGCTTCACCTGGTTGAACAGTTACTTCTTTACCGTCATTAATGATATATTTATCATCATTAGATTCTGGTGGTGTTACTGGTGGTTCAACATTTGGTTTCTTTTCTAATTGAGCAATAGCAGTATTTAAATTTTGAATAGCTGTTGCAACATCTTCTTTTGTAGCATCAGTTTTATTCATAATAGCTTGTGCTTTTTGAACTTCATTTTTTAGTAATGAAATACTGTCATCTGTATAAGTCTCTGATTGAATATAAGTTTCTGCTTTTTTCATAAGTTCTGATAAATTTGTTTTATCAGCTGAAACTAATTTTACACTTACAGTTGTAGAAGTGGTAAACCCATTTTGACTATAGTTAACTTTGAACTGATTTTGATATTGATTTAAAATTGTGTTTGGTTGTTCCCATGTCCAATTTTCTGGTAAACCAATTGTAGAAAGCGTTTCGCCATAAACACCAGTTAAAGTAAAGTCAGTTGGGAAGGTTCTTTCTTGAACAGTTAATTTCACTGTCTCTCTTGTATATTTACGAGGTGATACTGTTAAATCATCTGGTATAGCAGTATAGTATAATGTATATTCACCTGGATCAAGAATTGCTAATTTATCTTTATTAGCATCACTATTGATTACAAGATGAACACTTGAATTTCCTGCATCGTTATCAAAAAATGAATCATCATCAATAGAATAATCTACATGATATCCTTCAGATGCACTGACATTCGCTAATAAATCTGGAATATCACCCTGTTGCATTGTTATATTTTGAGTTCCATTTAATTTAGGAGCATTTGCATAATATTCTGCAGCATCTGCCTTTTGCTGATCAGTTTGTCCATAATAAACATAATCAACATCATAAGTTGTTCCTGCCAAATTTGTTCCTACTTCACCTGGCCAAGCACCACCCATTGCAAGGTTAAATTGAATATATTGTGGTTTGTCTAACGCATCAACAGCAGCTTGATCATCGCTATAATCTACAGTTCTGACGATTTGATCATCGACATACCATTCCATTTTGCCTTTTGTCCAATTCAATCCAAAAATGTGATAATCATCATTAAAGTTTCCAGAAGGAATAGTATATGCAGTTCCATTTCCAGCATATTTTCCATTATCGGCACTTCCACCTTCTACACTACTATAATGTAATGTTTGATAAACTGTTCTATTTCTAGCACTTCCATCTGATCCATCACCAATTAATTCCATAATATCAACTTCTCCACAACTAGGCCACCCATGTCCTTGTGCGTCATTAATGACACCATCCAATGTAAAATCAGATCCTAATGTCCAAAATGCTGGGAAAACACCTTTTCCTTTCGGTAATTTCGCTTTTGTTTCAAAACGTCCATACAAGTATTGTTTATTATCATGAGTACGAATACTTCCTGAATTGTAAATAACTTGTCTTCCACCAACATTATATTGAGACTCAACAGGTCTATCAGTTGCTTTAATTGTTAATTTTCCATCTTTGACATAAACATTTTCATCACTACGAACATAATGTTGCTGTTCTAAGCCACGGATATGACCTAATTCATAATCCCATTTTATTGTATCTAGAGATGTTCCATTGAAATCATCCCACCAAGTGATATCATAAGTTTCATCTGGTTCTTCTGCACCAACTTTTGTTAATGTAACATCATCTAGATATGCAGAAGAATTTTTCAAGGCTTCATTAGCATTTTCAGCCCATCTATCCATACCAACAATAAAGTTAGTCATATCACCACTATTAAACTCGATAATCGCTTCTTGCCATTCTGCAGTTGTTGAAACAATAGTATCTTGATCAACATTACTAGGATTATCTAATGTTCCACTTTTAATGACTAATGCTGCCGTTGAATCTTGGGCTGTACTGATAATTTTAATTTTTCCTTTAAGAATATAATCAGTATTTTTTTCAAGCGTTACAGCTTGCCAAATATGACCATTGGCATGACTATCAGTGTTTGGTTTGATTTTTCCAGAATAGTTTCCTTTAACATGACTATCACTACTAACCTCTGCACTGACCAAAGATGTCCAATTCGCTGTGCCCTTTTCAAAGTCTCCATTTTGAATTAAGCGATTACGCTGTAACTCAATAAGGTCATACTCTGGTCCCGTTAAAGCATGTACATCAGAGAGACTTGGAGTAGCTGTAACAACAGTTCCTGCAATTAATAATGATGTTAATATTAGTTTTGTTACTTTCCCTTTCATAATTTTCCTCCTCTTTAATTATGAATGGTATTGGCATTTTGTTTTTAAAATGCCAATACACAAACTTTATCCATTCTTTTCTTTTTTCTTTCTTAATAAATAAATCCCACATCCTGCAATAGTCATTGTCAACATCATAGGTAAAATATATGTTGAATCACCAGTTAAAGCAGATTGACTTGACTTTGTTAATCCTTGAATAGCTTGATATAAGTCTTTCGCATATTGATCAACAACACTCTGCTCAAGAATTGTTTTATTATAAACAATTCTTCCTAATACTTTATTTAAATTTGCAACTGAATCACTATTATATGAAGATAAATCTGATGGAATTTTAGAAATTAAATCTTTAATTTGACTATAGTCAGCATCTTTATATTTGAGTGAATCTGTATATTTCTCTAAATTTTGTTTTGCTTTCATAAAATCTTCTAAAGAGACATCTTTAGGTAATTTCATAAATTGGTCATATGCATTCTTATATGCTTGATAACTATTAACAGTATAGTCATGAGAATCTTTTAATTTTAAATCTTGAAGATATGCTACATATTCTTTTGAACCACTTACTTTTAAGGATTGAATAGCATTTGTTAAAGCATCATATGCATTTTTAACTGTTCTTGCATCTCCATCCTTCATTGCTTTCTTTGCATTTTCAATAGCCTTTTCTACTTCGACATAAGTTAAAGATGTATATTTATCTTTATCTAATCCCTCTGCTTCTTGAATACGTTCTTTTAAAGCAACAATAGACACTAAACTATTTTTAGCTTTTGTAATTTTTTCAATATATTCTTTTTGCTGTTGTAGAGTCGGATTAACAAGAGCCTGTGCTTCATCAACAACTGCTTTAAAATCATTGTATGATTTTTCAGTATAATTTTCTTGTTTGATTTTTAAAGCTTCTTTAATAACATCATTTAACTGATCAGATACAAGTACCAATTGATTCTTCTTTTCAATAATGAGATTGAGTTGTGTTGCTACAGTTTCTTTTGTCCCAGAAACCAATAATTGCTTCCCAACTTCAACTGCATCTTTATAAGCTCTATAAGAATCTTCTGTATACAATTGACTATCATAATTATTAAATTCATTAATCACTGCTTTTAACTCTGTAATGTCTGCTAAAGCTGTTTTTGCAGTTTGAAATGCTGTATTTAATGTTTTCATATCTGCTGGTGTTATACGATCAGCTTGAGATGTTGCCACTTTATCTTTTGTAATTGCATTATTTAATGCTGTTTTTGCAGTTATATAATTTTGGTATGAATCTTTAGCATAATTAGATTCAACTAGAGTTGTGTCATCTAATATTGCTAATTCTGCCTTTTCTCTCTCTATTGATGAATATTCTAATGAATTTTTAGCATTTTTAATATCTTGTACAAATTGATGAGCCTGTTCAACAGAAATATTATCTTTATCATTAAAAGCAGATTTTGCATCATTTATACTATTTTGATATTCCATAAATGAATTAACTGTGTAATCATTTTGTTGAATAGATGTTGCTTCATTAACTAATGACTCTAATTCACTTAAATCAGCTTTTTGTAATGCAGTATCAATTGCATTTTGTAAGACTGCCACTGCACTATCAATAATATCCTGTGATGCATAATCGCTATTCTTTAATTCTTCAGCAATCTTTTTTGCATTATTGAAAGCAGTCATACTATCTGTTGTCCAACCGCTCTTAGCAGTTTCTTTTAAAATATTATTTAATGCTGTTTTATCAACTGAAATATTTGTTCCTTGTCTTGTTAAGATTTCAGCAATTTCAGGAATTTTATCTTGCCATGAAATTTCTATAGAGAGTAATTTTTTCCCTGTTGGAATAATAAATTCATTGATAGCTTGATTTAATTTACCAACTTCAACCGTTTCTGTTGTTCCTCTTATGATATCACTATAGAATGTGGCTTTTACTGATGCACCTGTTGTTTCACCATTTTGAATAATTCTAAATGAAGTTAAACCATCAGGTCTAGATACATAATATGTCATTGAAGAATTTGCTAATGAAGATTTATAAGTTGTTGTTAAGTCTTCATCTCCCATATAACTTGGCTGATGCCCACGTTCTTCTAATGCACCAACATATTGTGGATTATTTTCAACTGGTATATATTCACCTCGATTAACCATAATCTCATTAATAACAATTGAACGTTGAGGATAATCAACAGTCATAAGGATACGTAAATAACGCCCTTTTATATTCAAATGATCACTGCCTGCATATACATAATTAGGATAGTTAGAATCATTATTTGTAAATGTTTCTCTAGCAGTAGAGTTAGGATCAGTATCTTGAATTCCATCACCAATTGTAAATAAATCATTCCAGTTGACCAAATCAGTAGAGAGTTGGACTTTTGCATCTCTAATATAATCATTTTGAGAATCAAGTGTATAAATTCTTAAAGAATTCATATCAATCTCTTGTCCTAAATCATAGATAATATATTGACCATTCATTGGTCTTCCACCTATTTTATTTGTTGTTCCCATATTTCCATCAAAAGCTGCACCATTATTTCTTGTATCTCCCCAATTGGCAATAGCTGCAATATCTGAAGAATGGAATTGCATTGGCAAAATTTCATGGTATGTAACTTTAAATTCATTGATTGTTATATTGAGAGCAGATGACCCTGTATTGATGAAACGAACAAAACAAGCATCCTCATTTTGTACTCCAGTTGTCACATCAGTCCAAATGATTCCATTTTTTGAAACCTGAAGTTTTAATGCTGAATTATTGCCAGTATAATTCAATACTATCTGATCTAAATTTTTTATATTTTTGAATTGTACACCAATATATTCTTGTGCATTTAATGTCATATTTCCTGATGTTAAGGCAACACCATGTTCCAAAGTATTTGATAAGAGTGTTGTTTCAGTATTTGTATAAACATAATCTTTAACACCTGCTTCAACAGATATTTCTTTAACCTGCCACCATGTTGTTAAATTTTCTGTTGAAACAATTTTAATGCCTTTTGCTTTCACTTGAGTACCAGTAATCTTAATCTCTTCACCTGCACCAGTAAAAGTGTTCCAATCATGCCAATTTCCATCAGTGTCCTGATACATGACTTTTCCATTTGAAACACGGTCTCCACTTCCTTGATTTAAAGTCACTGACATGACTTCAACTTCTTTATTAAATGAAACAACAACTGCATCATCTGTTTGAATATTTCCATTTTCTGCTTGAGTATCACTAGCTAACCACGCCATTGTTCCTAAATCGCCATCAACCATATATTCTATTTTATTATTTTTCGCTGCTGCATTAATGCTATTATGAGTCGCAACTCTTAGCCCATGTTCTAATGAAGCAGTCAGTTTAAGTTCATTTGTATTTTCTGTTCCTGAATTAACCAAATTCACTTGGAATTCTCCCAATCTCCACCAAATTGCCTTATATTCCAAATTACGAATACGAACATATCTTGCTGATAAAGAAGCAGGTATTGTTTGTTCTGTCTGTTCTGCCAAATCATCTAATTTTGTCCAATTGACCTTATCTTGACTATATTCGACTACCGCTTTACTTAAGATATCCCCTTGCTTCGTCATTCCCTGTGCAATATATACTGATTCAATATCTTGAACAGAACCGATATCTAATGTGACAGTTGCTCCAACTGGCATTGCATTGGCATTTATTGCTTTAAAATGTGTTTCTGTTTCCTTATTACCATCAAGAGCATCTGCTAATGAACCTTGTGCAACAACAATATCATTAGAAATTTCAAGACTTAAGTTCACTTCTCCTTTTTTATCAGGATTTGCAATCATTTCTACTTGTTGTGAAGTATATTCATCTAAAGCTTTTATAAATGGAACAATACGTTGAACTCCTACTTCAGCATATTGATAATGATCTCTATACCATAATGCATGAGTTCTAGAATTTGCAAATAACTTTTGACCATTTGAATATTGATTTAAAAGTGTTGTACTATCACCTTCTATATTAGCTTTTACTGCTTTTAAATAAGCGATTGCAGATCCTGCTGTATCATCCCAACAATCTAACCAATATACAATTTGTTCTTTAATCCTTTGATTTCCACTATTTCTATAGATTTGAGAAGCTTTTGCAAGAGTCTCAAACTCTTGAATAAGTTCATTAACCTGCTCAACTGTAGCTGTATGAGAATTTAATGCACTTTTTAATGCATCTAGTTTTGGTTTCAGTTCAACAGATTCATCTAGCGGTGTAACTGGATTATCTCCCCCAATCATATTCTGATTAATCATATGTTTAGATAATTCACGTAATGCTTTTGATGATTGTGTTGTCAATGATGAATTGTGATCTACATATTGGAATGAATCATTCCAAATTTCATCAGCCTCTGCTTTTGATTGCCAAATATTCCATGAATAACAAGCATTCCCAAAAATTGCAACCTTACTAGGTTCAGACTGTTGCATTGGATTTAAGACAATACCTTCTACTTTACTAGGATTGACACCTGGATGTAAAAAAGTATCATATCCTCCCATAATTAAATGATTTTTAGAATTATCTGTACATGGCCAGTTAATCCATAAGTAAGGACCTCTTCCTACTGTATTCATGAAAGAATTTGTAAAATTTTCAGATGCTTCACCAAAAACTTGACCACCAGTCATGATAATTTGTACATTATCAGGAAAATCTGAAAAATATGATTGTCCCCAACCCATATACTCTTGAACACAGAATGGTAAAGTCAACTTAAGATCAGGATAAGTTTTCTGTTTTTCCTTCAACCAATCAGTCATATCATTTAACATCTTTATATAATTACTACCCCCTACATTAGGAGCATCATCTGCTAAAATAGCAATTTGTCTCACACCAGCATCAATAACTTGTGCAAATTTATCTTGCATGACTTTTAAATCCGCTTCATAATTTGCATCATGACGAAGAGGATTAGGATGCGTAGCATCTTTCATATAGGGATGTAAAGCATAAACAAAACGACACTTTGATTCATTTCCAGCTTGAGCAAGTGGTTTAATCATTGTTTCAATTTCTTGATCTGTATATAAATCACGCCAGTTTGCATTATGTTTAGGATCATCTTTAGGTGCATAGAAATATGAGTTTAATTTATAATAACCACTCCATCTCATTAATTCTGATCTATCTTCAACTGACCATGGATTTCCATAATAACCTTCTATAAATCCACGACTGACAACATCAGCATAGTCTTCAACTTCAAAATTACGAATTGTACGCCCTTCTAACTGATTAAACACATGATATAAAGTTGTTAATCCATAAAAAGCAGCATCTGTATCTTTTCCTAAGATAATCACTGTGCCATTATCAACCTTTAAAAAATAAGAATCTGTCTTATCAAATAAATTATTTCCAACAGAATAATTATTCTTTACATAATTATCAACATATCCATTAGAGTCTTTAATTCCAATAAGTATATTTGTTACTTTTTGTTCACTCTTTTCATTATCTATTAACTCATCAGATGTTAAAATTGATAAGCCTTTGATATCAGTCACTTCTTTTAAACGTGACTTTGTATATGAATCAATATCATTTTCATATACAACATTGACTTTTTCTCTTAAAATAAAATCACTATTTTCATAAGTTATCTTATGTGGTTTAGGATATATTTCGTATTCTGGCATCGCTGCATAAACAGATCCCACTTGTGAAAATAAACCTATGACCATTGCCATACTTGCTATGACTGCAAAAAATTTCTTTCCAAACTGTTTCATTTTTTCGCCTCCCATTTTTTACAAAAAGAAAAGACCCCAAAAGAATATACCAAAAAGTATTTCTTTTGAGGTCTTGCCTAATTGAATAGTAACAATCCTTGTTATGCCTTTATTATATCATTAAGCATTTCATTGTCAATAATATTTTACTAATTTTATATTGCAGTTAAGTAAATTTATAATTACTTTTTTACTAAAACTAAAGTCTATTAGCATTATTTTATATCAATACATATGTACAGTTTTTCTCTACAGAAATAATCCTTTTAATAAGAACAATCACGCATTAAAAAAGACATAATCAAAATGACTATGCCTCTATATCATTAATGTCTTACTATTTTATAATAAGTTCTTGCTGTTAAAATATAAACTATACTATAAAGAATAGCTAATATGACAATCGAAATGATTGTACAAGTAATAAACAATCCTTCACCAGAAGCTATTAAGTAACCAAACATTTTCATAATCATCTTGAATGCAAATGACATATGAATGACTGCGACAACAAGTGGCAGGAAGAAGAAAATTAAGACTTGTGAACGAATTGTCTGTTTCACTTCTTTTTTACTCATACCAACATTCTGCATAATCTCAAATCGCCTTTGATCCTCATAACCTTCAGATAATTGTTTATAATACATAATTAATATTGCTGCCATCAAGAATAATAGTCCTAAGAATAATCCTAAGAAGAATAAACTTCCATAAGAATCATTAAACATATTTTCCATTTCATATTGTGAAGAGGTAAAAATTGTATAATCTTCAGTAGTCTTTTCACTTTGAACAATATCTTGAATAACTTCTTCAGCAACTTTTGCATCTGCTTTATTTTGATAATCAATTGACATATACTCTATCGGTTGAACTTGATCTTCTAAAGCAAATAAGATGTCCTTTAAAGTTTTTTCATCTTTTAAGACAATCCCAGTTAATTGAGCACTTTTTGAAAATTCTGTTTCTAAGAAATATTTATCTTGAACTTCAGATTTCACATGAACAGTTTTTTCATTAATCTTCATTTGGTTTGGTAATTTCTCAAAATTAGAATGAACAAGAACCTCATTTTCCTTTAAAGTTTCATTCTTATGATAAGCACGATTATATTCCTCTAAAGTCATTGCTGAAAAGCTTTTGAAATCTCTAGCATCACTACCTTCACCAGTTATATATTCACCATCTTTTTGATTGTAAGAAATTTCATAAATCGAACGCGTGACAAATGCTGTAGTCTTAATATCTTTTGCTTTTAAGTTATCTTGAATTTTAGCATAGAGTGTACTTAATTCTTGTTTTGAAGGTAATTTTCCTTCTGAATAAGGGTTAATTTTCATTACAAAGTCTTCATCCTGAAGAATTTGAACAGTGTCTTTGACACCTAAGTATAATGTCACAGTTGAAGAAATCATAACGAGGATACATGTACATAAAATACAGATACTTGCTAAACCAACTGCATTTTGTTTCATACGATAGACCATTTGTGAAACAGATGTAAAATGTCTTGTTTTATAATAAAAACGTTTGTTTTTCTTTAACATCTTTAAAATCACAATTGAACCTGCAGTAAATAGGCAGTATGTTCCAATAATAACCAATACCACAGCAACAAAGAATAACGTTAATGCATCCATTGGATCTTCAATTGTTTGTGCAAGATAATATCCTCCACCCAATGTTAAGATTCCTACTAAAGTCAATAACCATTTTGTTTTTGGTTCTTTTTCACCATGTTCTCCACCACGTAATAACTCTATCGGATTTGCCAATTTAATCTGAATAACATTAAATAGATACGCTATGAAGAAAATTGCACCATAAACTATGACAGTTAAGAAAATAGTTGATTGTGGAATTTCAAAAGTGATAGCAGTTTGAATATGAGATAAATTGACTAACAATAAGAACATCAGTTTACTAAACAATGCTCCAAACAAAACACCAAAAATAAGTGATGTTAATGTAGTAAGAATTGTTTCACAAGCCATCATAATCATGACATGTTTCTTTTCCATACCAAGAATATTATATAGTGCAATTTCTTTTTTTCTTCTTTTAATTAAGAAACTATTCACATAAAAGAGAAAGATAACTGAGAAAATCATAACAACCCAAGAACCAAGCATTAAAACAACAGGGGCTGTAGAACTGGTATCTCTTAAACTTTGATTGACTGCTAAACTATGAATAACATAGAACATCATAACAGTAAAAGTACTTGTTAATAAATAAGGAAGATAAATCTTAGCATTTTTCTTAATATTTGATAATGCTAAGCGAGAATAAAAGAATTTCTTCATTTTATTTTCCTCCTGTCGCAAGTAATGTTAATGTATCTGAAATACTTTGATACATTTGTTCGTTGGTTTGATTTCCTCTATAGATTTGATGAAAAACTTGTCCATCTCTAATAAATAAAACTCTTTTTGCATAACTTGCTGCTTTGGTACTATGTGTAACCATAACAATTGTTTGACCTTCTTCATTAATTTGATCAAAAATATCTAATAATTGATCTGTGGATTTAGAATCTAATGCACCTGTTGGTTCATCTGCTAAAACTATCTGTGGATGAGTAATTAAGGCTCTTGCAACAGCAACTCTTTGTTTTTGTCCTCCAGAAATTTCATAAGGATATTTTTCAAGTAACTCCTGAATACCGAGTTTTGGTGCTAAAACTTTAAGTTTTTGTTTCATAACTGGATATGATTCTTTTGATAACACTAATGGTAAAAAGATATTATCTTTAATTGAAAATGTATCTAATAAATTAAAATCCTGAAATACAAAACCTAAATTCTTTCTTCTAAATTGAGAAATTTCTTTTTCTTTAATACGTGTAATATCTTTACCATTTAATAAAACTTCCCCACTGGTTGGTTTATCAAGAGAGGCTAATATATTTAATAATGTTGTTTTCCCACTTCCTGATTCACCCATAATTGCAACATATTCTCCTTCTTCAACACTAAAAGAGACATTGGATAAAGCTTGGACCTGTTGATTAGAAAAACGTGTCGTATAAACTTTCTTTAAATTTTTAACTTCTAAAATTGACATATAAATCGTCCTCCTTTGTACATCTTTAGTTTATGAAAAAAAGGAAATCCGTACCATAGATTATCCTTACAATTTCTTATTTCATCCTTACATTGATGTAAGTTTACTCAACCTGCAATTTATCAACATGAAAATTAATAGCAACGACTGTTCCTTTACCCAAAGTTGACTCAATAGATATTTGATAACCCAGATTATGAATAATCTGTTGACATAAGTATAACCCTAATCCACTTGCCTTTTTATCTACTCTTCCATTATGACCAGTAAATCCTTTTTCAAACACACGTGGTAAATCCTCAGGTTTTATCCCTATACCTGTATCTTCTATATAAAGCACTTCATCTTTTTCATAAATGTGAATCATTCCTTCTTTGGTATATTTTAATGCATTAGATAGAATCTGTTCAATTACAAATGAAATCCATTTTTCATCTGTAAGTATTGTTCTTTGAATAGGCTCTTTATTTAATTTAATTTTCTTTTGAATAAAAAATGTTGCTTGTTTCTTAATGACTTCATTTAAAATAGGATCTAATGCATATTCTTTTATACTTAAATCTGATGACATATGATCAATCTTGATATAATGTAAAACCATATCAACATACTGTTCAATTTTAAATATCTGTAACAATAGATCATTTTGGGGTTCTTCTTGTAATTGAACTAATAAACGTAAAGCTGATATAGGTGTTTTGATTTGATGAACCCACAATGTAAAATAATCTAACATATCATGATAATGATCATCATTTTGATTTTGTAATTCTTTATGTAAATGATCAACTTTCGTTAATAATTCATGATAGTATTCTTCAATTGCAGTTCGTGGTAATGGCAAATCAGACATATAAATATTATCTAACGATAAGATATATTCAAGCTGTGTCCTCTGTTTATAAAACCTATAGAAATCTATCACAGTATAAATAACTAAGAGTGATAAACTTAAGATTGCAGCATAATTAATAGCATCTAACAATGCATTATATAGAAACAATATGAAATAAAAAATACCAATAATTAAGAAAGAATAGATATAAAACTGTTTACGATAACACAAATAATCCCATAGCTTATTCATAATAGAGCTTATATCCTAAACCTTTTTTCGTTTGAATCAAAGAATCAAAGCCAAAATCATCTAATTTCTTTCTTAATCTATTCATATTGACACTTAAAGTATTATCATCAACAAATTGATCACTTTGCCATAAAGCAATCATTAAATCATCTCTAGAAACAAATGTTTCTGATTTTTCAAATAACATTTGCATAATCTTCAGTTCATTTTTTGTAAGTTCAATGATTTGAATTTGATAAGATATTGTTGCTTCTAAAATATTCAACACCAAATCCTTATAAGTTAATATATGAAATTGTTTTGAAAAAGAATAAGTTCTTCTTAATATTGCTTGAATCTTAGCAGTTAAAACATTTAAATCAAACGGTTTATTAATAAAATCATCTGCTCCCATATTCATTGCCATAACAATATTCATATTTTCATTTGTTGAAGAAATAAAAATGATTGGCACTTCTGAAACTTTGCGAATCTCTTGACACCAATGATAACCATTATAATAAGGTAAAGAAATATCTAAGAGAACTAAGGCAGGTTGTTCTTTCATAAAAATATCCATAATATTTTCAAAATCTTCAATAACATAAACATCGTAATTCCATTTTTCTAAATGTTTTTTTAATGTTGATGAAATGATTTCATCATCTTCAACTATCATAATTTTTTGCATGGTTCTCACCTCATTGCTTAGTATACCATAATTTATCCAAATACTTTGTAATTTTTTTATTCTTCAAATATGTTTATGTATATTTAAGTTTTGGTGAATTTAATATTGATTTTATAGATGAAATTATAAAAAATTATTGTGAAATTATCTCTACCACCATAATCAAAGAAAAAAGAATCATTTTCGTTTTGCTTAGCATGATTAACGAATTGATTCTTTTATTCAATCATTTATAACAATCTCATATTAATCATAGTCAATATCATTATTTTGATGATGAGATATGTTCTCTTTTTTTCTTTAAATTTACTAATATGATTCCTATCACTGATAGACTTATCAATCCCATCCATCCTATTGTCTGTGTTGAATCACTTGTTGCTGGATTTTTTATATCTTCAGATGTTGTACCCTTATCTATATTAAATTCAGCAGTTGCCTTTCCATCTGTTGATACAATTATCAATGTATGTTTCCCTGCACTTAATGTCTTTGTAAATTCAGGATTCAATGTCACAATTGTACTTCCTGATTTCACTGTATAATATTGTCGAGCTAAAACATTACCATCTAATAACACTTCTTTAAACTTTTCAATTGGTGCTTTGGAAACAAACTTAACATCCTCACCTGGCTTAAATGTAAAATGATTTCCTTCAGTCATAACATATTCGTCTTGTTTTGGAGGAATGACTGGCTTTGTTTTTAATCCCTTAATAGCATGATTAAGATTAGCTATTGCTGTATCAACTTCTGCTTGTGTTGCATCTTTTTTATCTACAACAGCTTGTGCTTTTTTAATTTCTTTCATTAAATAATTTAATGTATCTTCAGTATATTTATCATCTTTTACATAAGTATTTGCTTTTACAATCAATTGTGATAGTTCCAATTTATCTACCACTTCAGGTGGTAAATCTGGTTTTTCTTTCAAACCATCAATTGCTTTCTTTAAATGAATTGCATATTCATCAACAATAGCTTGCTCAGTTATATTTTTTCCACGAACAATATTGTTAATTGCAGTATTCAACGCATCAACTGTTTCTTTTTCATAGTTTGATAAATCTTTAGGAACTGTTAATAATAAGTCATCTACCTTACTATAATCAGCAGGTTTATATTCTAATAATCCTAAATATTTTTCATAATTATCTTTTGCAATATTAAAGTCTTCCAAAGAAACATTCGCCGCATCTTGTAATAATAATCCTAAATTTGTATAAGCACCTTTATATAATGCATAACTTTCTTCAGTATAATTATCTGGTTGCTTGAGTGTTATCGTTTGCATATATTCTCTTAGTGCTTTTTCACCACTCATAACTAATTTTGAATATGCTTCACTTAATCGACTTATCATATTCTTTACTTCATCATATGTTTTATCATCTGCTAAATAATCATTTGCTTCTGATAATACTGGTGCAAATTGCATCCATGAAGAGCTTATATAATCCATCTGATTTAAGTCTTTATACTCATCAATCATATCTTGTAGTTGTTTTTTGACATCAACATGTACCAATTGGAATTGATTGGCTTCAGTTATTTTTGCTAATGCATCTGTCTGTGCTAAAATATCAGGTGCTTTTAATAACTCTTTAATTTCATTAATTAATGCCATATAACCATTCCATGATTCTTGAGTATAATCTTCAGCATTTAAAGATGCTGAATTATCTACAAAAGTTTGTAATGCTGCTATATTCTCAGCAGTCGCTCTCAATGCCAATCCTTTTTGAGCTTCTAATAAAGCAAGACGAGCCTCTGTTAATTCTTGAATTGTTGTTGTAGATAATTTTTCTTTTGCAGTTGTTAAAACAGGTGCAAATGTAGTCCAACTTGAAGATGTATACACATTCTCATGATCTAATGAAGTAATTAATGTTTGCAATGCTGTATTATCTGCTTGTAAATCATCAATAGCAATTGATAGTCGATATGTAGCAATATCAATTTGATTTTGAGTAGCAGAAGCATTTTCTACTAATGATTTTGCAGCATTGAGACGTAATATTAATTCATCTCCTGTTAATTGAGTTACATCAGTGATATCAACTTTTTCAGCTAAAACTATAGATTTTTTAAGTTCTACTAATGAAATGAGATTATCTGAAGCATCATTAAGGGCTTGAATTGCTGCGTGTTTCTCTTTTTCACCAACATCACCTTCTCTATCTAATAATGCTTTTGCTGAATTCAAAACATCAGTCAATTGCTGATAACTGTCTTGTGTATAATCATCATTAGCAATATCTTTCTTCTCATTATATAATGTTTCTAAGTCAGATAAGTTGTTTGTTGCAACATCTAGAGCATCTAATCCGTTTTGTAACTCTATACTCGCAACAGTCATTTGTTCCTCTGTAGGAGAATCTTGACCTAATAATGTTTCTGCTTCTTGCAAAGCATTCTTAAATTGTTCAGTTGAAGATATCATATAACCTGATAAATCAATTTTCTTAGCATCATCAACAATTTTCTCTAAATCAGTTTTTAAAATGGCATCTGTTTGATAAATATTAATCTCACGAGCTGATGCAAAACCACCTTTACCTTCTATAGCAGTTAAACGAATATAACGGGCTGCTCGTGGAGCAAAATTAACTGTTTTGAGGTCTGCATTCAATTCCCATTTTCCAGCAGCTACCTGTTCATAATGAGTACCATCAAGACTTATTTCAAGTTTATACTGACTAATTGTACCATTACCAGCATCTGGTCTTGGTAAATAAGTATAATTTCCAATGAGTTTGATATCATGTAAATCAATTGTAATGCTTTGAGGTAATGGAACAACATTTGACCAGTTTGTATGCCACCATGTATTAAGATTATCATCAATAGCCATTGAAGCTAATCCTTCTGAGCCAACATTGGGATGCTCACTCGTTGCTGTGGCAGTCATTGTTGAATGGGGTATTAATGTTTGATTACGTTCAGTTGTATCTTCTGTAGGTACATCAGGATCAATCGTTTCAGCAGCTTTTGTTCCATATAACTCAACTTCAGCAATATTGACCAAATCATCTGCTCCAGCAGCCTTAGGAGTTAAGTATATCTTAATAGCTTTTCCTTTCACTACTTGAGATAATTCAAAGACTTCATCAACAGTGTCTCTCATAATTGTCGTTGATTCAGGATAAACTGTTTCATTGTAACAAACTGTCTCCTTATCAGCATCATCTATAATAGCTATTTTTATTTTAGAAATTCTGTTTGCACCCCATTCATATTGCGAGATAATGACTTTATTCACATCCTCATCACTATTTAAAGGTATTGTTATATAGTTTTCTGCTGGATTATTAATATCAAATTCCCAACGGCTTACTTTGCTTCCATCAACAGCATTTTTTCCACTACGATCAGCTTCTTGTGAAGCTGAATGATAGTTCCCAACAGTCACTTCTTTATTTAAAGCAACATTAGCACGTTCATAATCATCCTCACCAGCTACTTTATCACCATAGACTTCCATTTCATAGAATGAATAACCATACTCTGTAGCTCTTTGTACACCTTGGAATTTTACATACTGAATATCTGATTTCATTTCAAAATCAATATCAGATATTCCACCATTACCATTTTCTTCATTATAAACTTCTGTCCAATTTATATTGTCTGAACTGACTAATAATTTATATTTTACTGCATATGAAGCTTCCCAAAAGATTTTTATCTTATTGACATTTTGCTTTGAACCTAGATCCACCATAAAGCATGCATCATCATTATAATTAGATGCCCATCTGCTTGTACCAGATGTCACTCCATCTACTGCTTTAGTAGGGTTTAATGAATCTGTCTCATTAGCAGATGCTGTTGCTGTTTGATTTAATGCTAAATTTTCATAAATAATACTACCTGCTAATTTTTTAATAGCATTTTCATCTAATATTGTATTATAAACTTGAAAATCATCAACAATTGCTTTCACAGCATTTTCTTTACCACCTATTGTGTTTAATGGTAACATCAAAGTTTCATAATAACGTTGTGTTCTCTGTCCAAGATCATTCGTTGGATATGATCCATTCCATGAATTACATCCAGAGTTATTATTCCAATTTGGAAATGGTTTATTGATCAATGAATCAAATAAAGTTCCATTGATATATAATTTTACACCTTCATATGATCCTATCAATGTAATATGTGTCCATTCTCCTTCTTTAATATCACAATTAAATGTATGAGTATATCCCTCTACATCATATCTGATTTTACCATTATCTAAATAAAGTTTTCCTGTTTGTCCTTCCATTAAGGTTCCACTTGCTGTATCAACTGGTTGAATCCACATAGCTGTTGTCCAGCCAAAACCAGCTGATTCAATATCAGTTTTAAAATAACTTGACCCACCATTAAATTGAATCGCTTTTCCATCTTTTCCTTTGACATCTTCAGTTATGTTAGTAGCCTCTAAAATATTAACCCCTTCAACTAAATTATTCGTTTTATCATCAAGTTTAATTAACTCATTATCTTTAATGTTCTTATCAATTTCATATAAGAAATCCGTATTTGGTGCATCTCCTAATACACTCGCAAGTTTTTTCTCACTTGCATAATTATAACCCTCATTTTTCTTTTGATGACCAGCCCAGCATTTTTCTGCCACAGTATATAAATTATGTTGAATACGATAACTCACATCATTAACTGAGATACCGTTTCCACTAAAATCATTCCATACTGCAAATTGCCCACCAGAAACACCTGGATGTCCAACTGGTGCTGGGTGGTTTGCCCATCCATAATTATTATTAGGCAACCATGAATTATATAAATATTCTGCACGTCCAAATTGATTAGAATAATATCCGCCACCTGGAACAATATAAGTTTCTGAATCTTCCATAGAAATAATTTTATATCCTGCATCTAATGACTGCTTAGCATCAGCATATCCTTGGAACCATGCAAACATTGTTGCATCAGTCGTGACTGGTGTAGATCCTGAATTTTCTTTTAAAGAGCCCCAGAAAACAGCTTCTTTACCAGTCGAATTTATATACTCTAATAAATCATTACAATATTTTCTAAATGATTCTTTAGCAGAACCTGTCCCAGCTTTGTATTCATCAGTTCCTATGTTGACATAATCACCAACAAATGTAGCCTCTCCACCATTATATCCATTAATATATTCATCAAAAAGAGCCGTCACTCTTTTTAATGTCTCAGGATTTCCTGCATCTAAATACTTTACATTCCCAGGAAATTTCAATTCTGGCCAAAGATTCGTATACGCTAAAGCATGGCCTGGTGTATCTAATTCGGGAATCACATCAATGCCTAACTCCATACAGTCATATTGATAATCTCTAAATTGCTTTTTTGTATAGTGGTCAGTTGATGTTAATCCTGGATAAAGTTCACTCTCTAATCTGAACCATCCTTCAGGTTGTCCACCTAATCCATTTTCAGTTGATAATCCATTCCAGATATCATTATCACTTAAATGCAATGATAACATATTTAATTTATACCAACTCATTTGCTTTGATAAATCCTCTAAATATTCCATTGGAAACCATTTACGTGCAACATCAAGCATCATTCCTCTTTGTTCAAATAGAGGATAATCTTTTACAAGTCCACGTGGCAATTCATTTCTTCCATTATCCTGTTTTAAAATTTGTAGAAGAGAGATAGTTCCATACAAAGCTCCCGTATTATGAGTAGCCTTAACCGTTACATAATTCTGATCTGCTTCTTCTCCTCCGATATATAAATAATACCCTTCATCACCAAGCATTGTTTCACTTATATCTTCTTGTAAAAAAATATCACCTGCTTTTACATCCGATTCATTACCTGTTACTAGGGTAATGTTTCTACCAGTTAATTCTCGATAATCTTCTTGAAAAGTTCTCGCTGCTTTAGAAAATGCCTGACTTCCTAAAACAATTCTCGCATCTGTCAAATCAACTTTTCCATTACCTGCTACCCATTCACGTAATCCTGGTATAACTTGAGGTTTTTTATTTTTTCCAGAAATATTTGTTTCTTTTGCTGGAACCTTGATTGTTGCATTTGTTTCTGTTGTTGTAACCTCATTGTTTTCTTTATTGGTAAGTTTATATAATAACTTTACTGTTTGTGTTTCTAAAGGTCTTGTGACTTCACCTTTTAAAGAAATTGTTGCTTTATTATCACTCCCAAAAATTTCAACTTTATAACCTTCTAATCGTGGTAATAAAAGTTCATTGTTTTCAACATCATATAATGGTGATTCAGCAAATTCCTTTAAGTTACCCACATCTTTGATATCGATATTAAGTTTGTCAATGTTATTTTGCTCAGTTGTATCTGAATAATCATCGTTGTCTTTTTCTAAAGCATATGTTGATGTTGTTCCAAGAATTAATTGTCCAATCAACATTGTGAATACCAAACCTATCGATAAAAATCTTTTCCATCCTTTCATCACTTCATATTCTCCCTTCTCATCAATTGTTATTGAAAATAAGAAAAGACCAACCAGTATGAATATACTGATTGGTCTTGCCTACTTAAAGTAACAATCCTTTATTTTTACAAGAACATTCTATCACATATTATTTTATTTGCCAATATGATTTATAATCAAAATCTTACATTATTAATAAGAAATTCTTTTTTATCTTCCTACGTAGAGAAGTAGGAGAGTTAATTCTTAAAAAGAAAAGTTTTGATTTTATGATATTCCAATATGTGATTTTCTCAACATACTCGCTTTTACAGAATATCTCTATTTGTTAAACTGTAAAATAAATCCTTTCATTTTTAATACATTCTTTTTTAGGAATATAACATACCCTATAGATAACATACATTTTTATTTCATATTTATTCCTTGAAAGATTTCTAAAATTTGAGAAGTTTCACTAATAGAAAATTCATTATAAAAACGTAAAATACAAACACATACGAGTGGTGTATATAAATTATTAATAACATGTTTTCATATAAATTAAAATTATTATCAAGAATTTGTAAAGGACTCATTAACTGTTCAAGTACACTGTAGTCCTCTATTGTTATATCTTTATTATCACAATATGCCAGTAATTTCTTTCGACGAATTTGCTTAGGTTATTTTATGAATCCGCATAGAAAAGCATGATAGGTATTAATATATATTTATAAAAATAGCATATTTATCAAAAGATGTGATTGTTATTCCTATGAAAAAACACAAGTTTATACTCGTGTTTTTAAGGGAGAAAAATAATTTGTTATCTCAAATCTTCACCATCACTAGCAATAACTTTTTGATACCAATAGAATGAATCCTTACGACTACGTTTTCCAACACCTGTTCCATCATCCTGATAATCAACATAAATGAACCCATAGCGTTTTTCCATTTCACCTGTAGATGCACTCACTAAATCAATACATCCCCATGGTGTATAACCAATCAAATTAACATCATCTTCATTAATAGCTTTATCCATCTGTTCAATGTGAGCACGTAAATAATCAATACGATATGAATCATGAATAGATCCATCAGCTTCAACTTTATCTACTGCACCTAATCCATTTTCAACAATCATTAATGGTAATTGATATTTGCTATAAAAATCATTTAAAGCAATACGCAATCCTACAGGATCAATCTGCCAGCCCCAGTCACTTGCCTTTAAATATGGATTCTTAACACCAAACATCATGTTTCCACCTTGATTCTTTTCAACTTCAGGATCAGCACTCACACAAGATGACATATAATAAGAGAATGTAATAAAATCAATTGTTCCTTCTTTTAATGTTTGTTTATCCTGGTCTGTTAATTCTAGCACTATTCCTTCTCTTTCATACTTCTTTAACTGACTTGATGGGTAATACCCCCTTGCCTGAACATCAGTATAGAAATCAACACCTTGCTGCATTTTTCTTTGTTTCATAGAATCATCAGGGTGACATGTATAAGGATAAGCAGTCCCATATCCAATCATATTTCCTACCATCATATTTTCATCAATTGTATGAGCAGCCTTTACTGCCAAAGCACTTGCTAATAACTGATTACGTGTTGCATTAGCAATAATTTGAGGATCACAAGTTGGTAGCCCAGCTGCCATCCATCCACCAAAACCAATACAATTAATTTCATTAAATGTTAACCAATATTTTACCTTACCTTTATATCGTTTGAAACATGTTGTGGCATACTTGACAAAACAATCAATAGTTCGTCTATCTGCCCAACTCCCCCATTTATTTGTTAAACCAACAGGTGTTTCATAATGTGATAAAGTGACTAATGGTTCAATCCCATACTTATATAATTCATCAAAGACATGATCATAAAATTCTAATCCCTTTTCATTGGGTTCATCATCATATCCATTAGGAAAAATTCTTGTCCAGTTAATTGACATTCTAAACATCTTGAATCCCATTTCAGCAAATAAAGCAATATCCTCTGCATAATGATGATAAAAATCAGTTGCTGTATATGAAGGATAATCATAACCTTCAAAAGAACCAAAGATTGCACCTTTAGGAGCATTTAAATCAAACATCATCTGTGATTCAATTTTTCCCTCTTTTGTTTTATAAGTGACCTCTCTAGGTTTTGTTCGTGAACCTCTCGTACAACAATCTGAAGTACTGATACCTTTGCCATCTTCATTCCAGCCACCTTCATATTGATTGGCTGCGGTTGCTCCACCCCATAAAAAATCTTTAGGAAATGCCATTTAATCCAACTCCTTTCCATTACTTTCAATAACCTTTTTATACCAATAGAAACTATCTTTACGATATCTTTTCATTGATGCAGTTTTGGCTTTTTCATCATCTTCATCACGATCTACATAAATAAAGCCATAACGTTTTGTAATACCTTCTCTTGTTGAGACTAAATCTACTGCACTCCATGGACAATAACCGAAAATATTTGCGCCTTCTTCAATACCAATTTCCATTTGTCTGATTGTTTCTCTTAAATGCTCAATACGATAAGAGTCATGAATTGTTCCATCTTCTTCCAATATATCTGGTCTCCCATAACCATTCTCAGTAATAATTAATGGTAAGTGATAACGATCTGTTAAACGTCTCGCTGTTACACGAATACAATAAGGATCATATGCATGACCATCTTCACCTTTAGATAAATATTCATTCTGTGATGCTCTACCAACTCCAGGTTTATCCATCAATTTCATTAAATAACTCATTTCACGATTATCAGCATTCACCATATCACTCATATCTAAAGGATAGTATTCTAAGTATTCTGTAGTATCATTCCCATAACAATTAAAACCAATAAAATCAGGATGTCCCTCTTTTAATATTTCAAAATCACCATCATGAATATCCAAAATAATTTGATTATCCTTAAAATATTTCCATACACTCATTGGATAAGTTCCAAAAACTAAAGCATCTAAATAAAAATTATTTCTTAAGTCATCCATATTTAATGAAGCAATATAATCCATTGGTGAACATGTTTTTGGATAAGATGTTGTTATATTTGGTGCTGGACCAATTTTAGTATTCGGACACATTTCATGACACAATTTCATAGCCTTAGCTTGTGCAATCAACTGAATATGAGCTTGATTATATAAATCTGTTCCTGTTTGCAACTGATTTGTTCCACCAATCATATCTACTGCTCCAAAGAAAATGAGCATATTCTGTTCATTATAAGTTAACCAATAATGAACATCATCTTTATATTCTTTAAATAAGATTTGACAGTAATTCACATAGGTATCAATCATTTGTCTATTATTCCATCCACCATATTTCTGTTGTAAAGCTAATGGTAAATCAAAATGAAAGATTGTTACAATCGGTTCAATACCATACTTATGACATTCATGAAAAACATCTCTATAAAAATCAATTCCTCTTTGATTAATTTTACCTTCACCATCAGGCAAAATACGACTCCATGATATTGACATACGATAAGCTTTAAATCCCATTTCTGCCATTAAAGCAATATCTTCCTTAAAATGATGATAAAAATCACTAGCATAATGAAATGAACAAGTTCCTGGATTTAATTTCTTGACATCCCAAATAGATAAACCTCTGCCATCCCTATCATAACCACCTTCAATTTGGGCACTAGAAGAACTTGCACCCCATAAAAAATCATTAGGAAACATTTCGTTTTCTCCCTTCTATTATGCTTCATTTTGGGCTGCAGCAGCTTCTTTAGCAACCAATTGTTTTTCATAAATCTTAAAGAATGGATACCATACTAATCCTGTAGGAATTAACATAATATAATCCCAAATTGCATTTGTCCAATTTAACGTACCTAAGTATTGAGCAAAACCCATTGGCATTAATGACATAATTGGAATCCATGCTGGAATAATAAATCCTGTCTGATATCCAATGTAATAACATAACATGACAAGAGGTATATTTAAAACATAAGGAATACAAAGAATAGGATTGAACATAATAGGCATACCAAATGTCATTGGTTCATTAATTCCAAACCATCCTGGAACTGCTGAAACTTTAGCAACCGCCTGAATTTGTTTAGATTTAGAACGCAAACCAAATAAAGCTAATGGAAGTGTATTCCCTGTTCCACCGCAGCATTGAAGTGCTGTAAACAAAGCAACTGGATAGAAGACTAAAGGCTCTCCTGCTGCTGCATGTGCAGCATTTTCTGCTAATGCAGTCATCATCATTGGCATTAAAACAGGATAAACAATCATTGTTCCATGAATACCAAAACACCATAGCAAAGATGCAAAGATACCAATAATAAACATACCTGGAACAGAAACTAAGACACTTAATGGAGCAGCTAAAACTGCCATAATACCACTTGCTAAATTTAAAGCACCACCACTCACACTAGAAATACCAAAAGAGATAATCATAAAGATAACAACATTAAATAACAATGGTAAAATAGATGAGAAGCCATCTACTAAAAATGGTGGACAAACATCAGGCATTCTAATGCGGATATTCTTATCAGCACAGAATTTTTCTACATGTATAACAACAAAGACAACCAAGAACCCTGTAAACATACCAGATGCTCCTAAAAAAGACATATTCAATGCAGTTGTTCCATTTTCTAAAGCCATAAATGCACCAGTTGCTACTAAGAAACAGACTGTTGAGTCAACCGCAGTTATTAATGGAGACTTCATTTTTAAATTTTTAGCATATGTATATGCCATCACAACAACAATCCATACAGATAAACAATTCATTGTATAATTATATGGCATATATAAAAAGTTATAAATTGTATCTCCATTTTCAAAAACTCCTAACATTGGACCTATCGCGCAGATAATCTGAAATACAGCTCCAACCATCAATACACCCATCATAGACATCATTGCACCTTGCAAGGCACTAAGAAATTTGTTTGTTCCAAGTTTTTGCCCAAAATCCTGGAGCTTCACCATAAATCTACTATTAAATAATCCTTCCATAATTTTCTCCTCCCTATTTTTCACTATATAATTTCTTTGCTAACTTCATAATATTAGGACAATTAGCCACTGCATAATCAAATGACTCAATAGCAGCACAAGGCAATCCTGTGTTTTCTTTAATTTCATTTAAACGATACGATACCTGTGGACCAACCATCACAATATCATAACCTGAACAAATATCTTGATATTCTGCAAGTCCTACTGCTTTAATCTCAAGCTCCTCTCCATTTTCTTTCCAGTATGCTTCCATTTTCTTCATTAAAATACTTGTTGACATACCACCAGCACAAACTAATAAAATTTTCATCTTCCTTCCTCCTATCTGTTTTTATAAAGTAATATAATTTCTTTGATTAATTCATTAGCTAACATACTCGTCATTAAATGATCTTGAGAATGAATAAGTAATATATTAATATCTTGCTTTTCTCCACTCGCTTCTTTGACCAATAAATCAGTCTGAGCTTTATGAGCTAAATTAACTGCAACATCAGATTTTTTTAATAATTCCTCTGCCTCCTCTAACTTTCCTGCTTTAACTGATTCTAATGCCTGAAATGCAAATGAACGTGCGTCCCCAGAATTGGCAATAATTGTCATTGACATTAAATCAGTTGCATTATTCTCATCCATGTGATGACCTCCTTTTTGTTTTCTTACACCTATTCTAGGAGCATTCCTATTTTTTGTAAAGGCTACCAAAATCTATTCAATTTACTTTTATATACAGTTATTGAAAAGTGTATAAGCGACAAAAAAGTCTCAAAGAAATATCATTCCTGATTTCTTGAGACAATACATGTTTGTGTATAGTATTCTGTATATCAACAGAAATAGTGTATAATTACTATAGTGAAATGTATACAAAAAGAAGCATTTTTTATAACCATTCCCAAGCTATGTTTTCATTATTTCACTTATGCTATAATAAAAACATGAAAATAATACGAACAATAAAAATCACAAATGAACAATTTTATGACTATTTAGAACAACAGCTTATCGAAGACATTAAAAACTCTCAACACAAAAAAATTTCAGCAAGTGATATTCAAAAAGGACTCAAATACAAAAAGGAGGATGCCCAATCTAAACTTGTTACTGAAATTTATATTCAACAATATGTAAGAGATGAATGTTATCGTTTTAAAGTGATATATATGTCTGATAGTACATCAATTGAGTATCGCACAAAACCTGTCGATGAAGGTCTTCAAATAACAATGACTCAACACATTCAAAGTTTTGAAGAAAAAAGACATCATAAACTTTCACGTCATTTTCATGAAGCCATCTATTTAAGTCGTATGACTCAGGCTATTTATGATATTGAAAATACAATCTTAAATATTAAATAACACCCTGTAAAGGATGTTATTTTTTATATTCTTTTGATAATCATTAATATTGTTGTCATTTCATTATCATCTATAATAATATGAAAAGCTTTTTCTAATGGTTTGAAAATTTTACTGAGAGATTGATATTCATCATGAAATACAGATAATATTTTTTGTTTCTCTATATTAGGTACAGATTGTTTTCCATCTAATAATCGTTCAACTAGACAAGCCATATGCATAAATAATCCTACTCTTTGATCTTCATTAAAATGATAGATTGTATTTAACTCATCAATAATTCCTGGTAAGATACTTTTTAATTTAGAAATAGAAACATATTTAAATTGTTCACTTAAATATTGATAAACATCTTCATAATTAAATGTTGAGGATGATATAGGTTCGAACATTAAGATACGATCTATTTCTTCTTGAGAATTTTCAAATATTTTAGAAATAGGAATAAATGGAATACCAAATATCTTTGGATCATATGTTCCAACAAAACAATGAATATCATATGTTTTTCTTAATTCAGAAACTTCATGAATTAATTCATCTTTAGCTGAAATAGCAAGTGGTATAGTTTTCATATTAAGCTTTGAGTATTGATCAATATAACGTTTTAACTGAATAGCTCCACCTTCACCAGTATGACATAATGTCACAATTACTTGATTTAATTTTTCTTCATAATTACGCATTTTATTCATTTCTAAATGTGTCAAATGATAAATATAATCAATATCGGATTCCATCGAACATCTTCTTGCAATATCTATACCAATAAGAGTTATAGGCATATTAATAAGTCTTATTTTAATATTTGTTTCTTCTTCAATTGTTTCTAGCATTGTTTTAATAGACCCCATATCATAAATAACAATAACACCTTGACCTTTATCTATTTTCATAATTAAATCTTTGATTTCTTCCATTGCTTTATGTGTATCAATATTTAATGCCAAATCATAACTATATGCATTGTAACATTGTGTTAAGCTATTGGTTGTATCACGTAACGAAGAGGCAGTTGTTTCACCATGTAAAATATAAAGCAAAACAGGATTGTTCTTTGTTTGATCCTCAGTTTCAATTAAAAACATTGCTATTAATGCCACTTCATGTACTGGCAAATCTAAATCAAATTCATCTTTAATAATACTTGCCAATTGAACACTAGCAGCATATTCAGAAGGATGATCTTGAATAATCTGAACAACTTGGTCATTGGTAATTCTTTGTTGTGATTCTTTTAAAGATATAATTGAATTAATATGTAAGCATAATCCATAAAAGACATTTGTTCGATAATTTTTACCTAATTCTTTCTTTGATGTTTGAAAAAAATGACTGACTATTTCAATAACTCTACTATCAACAATCTTAGATAACTGTTTTAAATTTAATGAACTATCATAACTCTTTAAATAATTATACTTTTTAAACAGGTTTTGAATATGGGTTGTAATCACATCACTGATTCCATGATCATTAATTCCTAATTCTAATAATTCATTATATTGTTTACTAATCTCTAAGTACATATCATTCCCATGTTTTGTTGTATCTATTGTTTGATATCCATCATTTTGATCATATATTAGAACATTACGAGAATCTAATAGAGCTTCTATTTCGATATGATTATTTTTTAATTTGATTAAACTTTTACGTACCTGATTTTTAAAATCATTGACAACCACCTGAATATTCTGATGAATATCTCTAACAACCCTTACATAGGCATTTGCACAAGCTGCTTTAATTTCAAACTTTAATTCTTTAACATTATAATCAAAATCACTTAATAAAAGAGCTCTGATTGTTTCAGAGGTAACTTCAATAGACCGCATAGAATGAGATGCCTCATTAGAAAAGAAATGATTTATCAATCCAAAACGTTCTTTAATAGATCTATCTTTTAATTCAGGTAATTCTATAATTACTGGTATAATTCTTTCAAACTGCATATTACTTTGAGGTGATTGTGAAATAATTACAAAAATATCTTTGCATTCTTTAGATTTTGTTCCATCTTCAGAATAAATTATATTTGTTTCTAAAAAAGTATAGAGTTGACTTTGTTGTTTTGCATCTAATAAATCAACATTATCTAAAAATAAGACTCCTCCTTTGGCCTTCATAAAACAACTTTTATTTAAATCATGACCTATTCCAAATAATTCATTATCTAAAACCGAAATATTTTTAGAAAAATGGCGACAATTGATTTTAACATATGGAGCTTCTTTTTTTATAACTCCATTTTCTCTTGCAAAACAATACATTGCATAGGCAAAAGATGTTGTTCCACAACCAACCTTACATGATATTAAGACATTTAAACTTTGATTAGGATAAAGAATTGCTGCTTTTGCTAATTGGATAGCTTTTCTTAAACTGCCATCATAGCCAATCAATGTTTGAAAACTCATCTCTTCATTATCTCTTATATTATCCAATACTCGATAATACACTGGTCTTGTTGATGTCTTGATTAATTTTCCTTCTTTTACAAGTTCATTTAATAATGCACTTGCATTTGTTCGTAACATCCCTAATTCATTAGCTATTGCTAAAGTATCAATTCCCTTTTCATTCCGATATGCATTCTGCTGTACAAAATCATAAACAAGTTGTTTTGCTGTTTTCATTATACACTCGCCTCTTCCCATTATTTATACAGAATATACTCCTATTATATAGAAGTTGACAAAAAAGGTAAATTATTTTTATATCATACTTAATTTTTATGATACTTCCTATGGTATATTTAAAGAAAAATAAGTGAATTTCTTTCTATTTGAAAAAAACTTAATATTATTAAAATAATTATTCCAAATACTCTTTTTTGATTTTGATAGTTTATTATATATTTTGATAAATATTTACCATTTTCTCTATTCTATTTTTAATTTCTTTTTGTAATGATTCTGGCTTTAAGACTTTGAGCTGATCTTGCATCATCATAATCCAACCAATCAATCCATCTGAGATAGGAATATTTTCAACAGTAATTAAATAATGATCTTGATAAAGTTTTTTCGCTTTTAAATTTTCACCGAAACGTGATGTAACTTCTCTGAGTAGCTTTTTATTGCATTCTATCTGTAATGTATCACGAGGACTTGCTATGTACATATTTGTTGTTTTTTCAATTTCATCTCGCATATCAAATTGCTCTCTGATTTCTACAAATGGTTGGCGAATCGTTCTAATAGTACGCATACGGTCAATACGATATGTTGTTAATTGATCTTTATATTTTTCATTATAACCAATTAAATAATAATGATTATTTGTAGAAACAATCTGATATGGTGAAATAATATAGTCTGTTTTATGGTTTCCATTTTGGGATGGTATTTCTACTAAATGATTATATTTGACTTCATAGTTTATATATTGGAATGAGAGAATGGTTTTGTTTTCAATGGCTTTCATTATTGTTGAAAGATTTAAAAACAAAGAAAAAGAAAGTTCTTTTTGAATTGGTTTAAAGTCTATGAGACGGCTTTGCTGATGAACAGATGACAATAATAATAAACGATCTCTTAATATGTTTTTATCCTCAAATTGTAAGTCCTGATGAAAGGCAATACTATCTAATAGAAATTGTAATTCTCCATCAGTAAAGAATTCATGTTCAATCATGAAGCCACTTTTCCGTTGACTCGCTATCATATTATGTCCTAGCCAGTCTTGAAAGAAATCATTAATATTTCTAATACATGAATAAACCGTTTTAATATCCACATATATATCATATTTTTCTAAACACTTCAGTATTTCTTTACCTGTAATAGATTTTCCTTGAGCTTCTTGAATGATTTTGAAAACATAATACATTCTCTTTCCCATATACTATTCCCTCCTAATGCGTTGGTGCCAATTGATAACCTCTTTTGTTTTTTGCATAATGTCTCATAAGTGATGCGTAATCATAAAAACTAAAACTACATAACAAATCTAATAAGTATTCATCTTGACAATCTTCTAATTTCTTTAAATAAAGATATGCTAAATGATAATGATCTTCTAATAAGCAGATTCTTGCACATTCTTCATATTCTACTTCATAGTAGTTATGGAGCTTAGAAATTAAATCTTCAAATGATATTGCCTGATAATCTATCAATTGTCTTAAAACACAATATTCATTAATTGTTATAGCTTTTTTACATATTTTTTCAAGCAATTGTTTCTTTAAATCAATATAACTTTGATATTTAAACAATGAATTCATCATAATTAAATGATATTCTAATGAATCATAATCTGTTGCTTTATATAGTGCTTTTAATGCATCAATATAAAATAATTTATTTATTTTTTCATCACTCAATAATAATTCAAATTGTTTGTTTGTTAAACAATCAAAAATTAATTCTTTTAATTCTTTACGTCTACTTATCTTTAATAAATAATCTTTCTTTTCTCCCAATTGAATATCATTTACAGTTTTATAGTCTTTTCTCATAATCCCATCTCCTTCGCTTTCATTATACTAAGTATACGAACTTAATGAGTTATATATACCTATATTAACACCGTTTTTTAGGTTTTAAAATAAAAAAAGTTAAAACCATAAAAATTATAGTCTTAAACTTCTCTTTATTCTTTCTTATTTTGACACAATGATTTCTTAATATTATCAGTTTTTGAAATAGAAAATATTGCTGTTCATACAACTGATTTATTGTACTCTTCTCTATCACTATTTCTATATCTTTTGACAAAGTAACGAGTTATTCTCATAATATTGATATACTTTATCCCCCTATGCTCTTTTTTAGATCATCATTATTTACTCTTGAAACTACATCGCTTAAATATTATCTATAATTATGATTTAAGTTCATTACGTTTTGATTTATATATGATAGAATAGACATAAAGTTGGTGAAAATAATATGAAGAATATTCAAAAAATCGAATTTCATTGTGGTACTAAAGAAGAATTATTTTCAAGTATAACAGATTCTTTCCCTTATATGAGTTCATGTGCAGAATTAGATAAATTTCCAAATCGTTGTGTCCCTTGGCATTGGCATAAAGAAGTAGAAGTTTTTATAGTTGAGAGTGGTTCTCTTATATATTATACATCTGATGGTGAATATATATTTCCAAAGGGTTCAGGAGGATTTATCAATAGTAATGCACTTCATATGACCAAAGTCATTGATAATAAAAATGCTACTATTCAATTCTTGCATTTATTTGATAGTTCTGTTATTAGTGATAAAAAAGGTGGTAAAATTGAAACAGAATATGTCAACCCACTTATAAACTTTAAACAGATTAAAATAATACCTTTATATCCAGATAATGATAATCATAAAGATCTATTAAATCTGATTTCAAAATCTTTCGATATCCATGAAAGTGATTTTGCATATGAATTAAAATTACGAAATAGCCTTTCAGAAATATGGTATCATTTATTTGAAATATCCAAACCTATAAGAAATATACAGATAGATAATAACAGTGATAAAATGAGATTAATGATGATATATATTCATGAACATTATCATGAAAAAATAAAAACAATAAATATTGCTAGTTCTGCCTTTGTAAGCGAAAGGGTATGCTTTCGTGTGTTTAAAGAATGTATTCATATGAGTCCATTGGAGTATCTAAATAGCTATCGGTTACAAAGAGCATGTGCAATGCTCATGAATACTTCTAAACCAGTGACTATGATTGGCTATGAATGTGGCTTAGGGACTAGCAGCCACTTTTCAGATTTATTCAAAAAAGAATTTGGATGTACTCCCTTGCAGTATCGTTATAAATGGCAGAAATATAACTTTTAATGGCAGAAATATGATGTTATAGAAAGGAAATTTTTATTATAATAATGACAATCAATATTGTGAAGTTATCAAAAAAAGGAGAATTTGAGAATGAATAAAATCAAGTCAGAAAAATCACTTATAAACATGGATAATATAAAAATCATTTTTTTTGATATTGATGGTACTCTCATCGATATGAATAGAAAATGCATATCTGAAAACACACTTAAAACTTTAATACGCTTAAAACAAAAAAAGATTATTCTTTGTATTGCGACTGGAAGAAGTCCTTTGGGTTTACCACACTTTGATGAAATAGAATTTGATGCTTTTCTCACATTTAATGGTTCATATTGTTTTAATAAAAGAGAATCTATCTTTAGCAATCCAATTTTAACCACAGATGTAAAACAGATTATAAAAAATGCATCATCTATCAATAGACCAGTATCAATTGCTACAAAAGAAAGATTAATTTCAAACGGAAAAGATAATGATTTAGTGCAATATCACTCTTTTGCAAATCTTGAAGTCAATATTGCTGATGATTTTGAATATGTCCTCAATAATCAAGAAATTTATCAAGTATTAGTAGGATGCTGCAAAAAAGATTATTCAGAATTAATGAAGAATGTGTCCCATGCAAAAATAACTGCCTGGTGGGATAGAGCTGTCGATATTATTCCAGCAAATGGTGGCAAAGGGGTTGGAATCAACAAAATTCTTGAGTATTATCATTTAGATAAATCAGAAGCACTTGCATTCGGAGATGGGAATAATGATATTGAAATGCTTCAATCAGTTGGTTTAGGTGTTGCGATGGAAAATGCTTCAGACGACTTAAAAGCAATAGCAGATGATACATGTGGTCATGTTGCAGAAGAAGGTATCTATCATTATTGTATTCGACATAAATTAATATAAGGAGGTTCAAAAGACAGATGATTGATAATATTGATATAGCTGTAGCGAAGCGAGAAATTGAAATGGCAAGTATCCTCAATCCTGGTCCCTGGGTTGCTCATTCATATAATGTAGGCTTAGCAGCAAAATATATTGCTGAGGCATGTGGAATGCTAAATGCAGATAAAGCTTACATATATGGACTCTTGCATGATATAGGTCGTAGAAATGGTATATCTGCATTAAAACATACAATTGATGGATATGATTATGCTATGTCAAAAGGCTGGAAAGAAGTTGCAAAAGTATGTCTCACTCATTCATTTCCCATAAAAGATATTGAAGCTGATATCGCAAAAAAAGATATTACCGAAGAACAGTATCAATTTATGAAACATTATTTAGAAAACATAGATTATGATGATTATGATAAACTGATTATACTTTGTGATGCTTTAGCTGACAAACAGGGTTTTTGCATCCTTGAAAAAAGATTTATCGACACAACTCGTCGTTATGGTATTTATCCTTTTACAGTAGAGCGTTGGAATCAAACATATAATTATAAAGCATATTTTGAAGAAATGATAGGTACATCCATATATACCCTTCTCCCAAATATAGAATCATGTATTTTCAAGTAAGTAGCATTGACTTTGGAATCTGATGAAATAAGTATATTTTAGTTTTCACCTAAAATATACTTACTTCATTTTTTAATTACACTATATGTATTTAACAAATAATGATAAATAATAAACCAAATAAAAAGAGAACCGAGTTCTCTTAAAATTATATTCTATTCTTCATCAATTTCTTTTTTTAATTCATTGATTTCAGCATCAAAATTATATATCCGACTTCTCATTTCAGAAACTTCAGCATCAATAGAATTTTGATCTTCTAAAAGTTGAAAATAATATTTACCAAGTTCCCTATAAACATCATCACGATCAGATTCAAGATTTTTAATCTTTAATTTAATCTTTGCAGTTCCTGCAAATTCTTGTGTTTTATCAATTGCCTCTTCAGTAAATTTAGCAGCTTTTTTTGTTAAATCATCAAACAAAGCCATAATAAGACCTCCTTATTATCCTACGTATTTTTTGATATATTGAACACCTATTCCGCCTACACCCATATGAGCACCAACAACTGCAGGAAGTTCTCTAACTTCTAATTCAATATCACCAATTTTATCTAAAATCATTTGTTTCACTTCTAATGCAGACTCTTCACATAGAACATGTTCTATTGTCACTTTATATTGCTTTGCAGTAACACCTAAATCAATCATGCGATTGACAACAGTTGCTTTGGCTTTTGATAAAGTCCTCACTTTTGCTAGAGTATCAATTTTACCACCTAAATCATAATTTAATTCCATAACTGGAACTATCTTTAACATTCCTGCTAACATAGCAACTGCTGGTGTTATTCTTCCACCTTTTTTTAAATGATCAAGATTTGGTGCAACAATAATTGTTCCTGAATCTTCAACCATGCTCTCCATAATCTTTTGTATTTCTTGGGCATTTTTTCCTTCTTGTACTAATTTTGCTGCTGTGAAAGTCAAATACTTATGATTTCCTGCAGTTCCTTTAGTATCAATTAAGGTAATAGGTATTTCAACCATATCTGCAGCAACTTTCATTCCATTCAATGTTGAAGAAAGACCAGTAGCTATTGGTAATCCAATAACTTCATCATAACCTGCATCTTTAATTTTTTGAAGGATCTTAACCATCTCACCTGTTGGTGGCTGAGAAGTCATCACCATAATATTTTCTCTATCCATTGTTTCAAAAACCTCAATACTAGAAATATCTTTTTGATCCAAATATGTTTCATTTTCCATTGTAATACATAATGGTACAATAAAAATTCCTTGGTTTTCATACTGACCTAATTCAATTTGACAACCACTATCCGATAAAATAGCTATCTTACTCACTATTATCCCCCATTTCTTTACTTTTAACTTAGCCTTATTATAAAACATTAATTCATTTTTGACAATCAAATGAATTCATATATAATAAAGAAAAAGAAGGTGAACGAAATGATTTCTGTAAAAGAAGTAACAACTCATACAATTGTCATCAAAAAGTCGGAATTTGTCTGTCACTTAATTCCATGTAGTGATATTGAGCAAGCAAAAAGTCTTATAGCACAATATAGTGATTTAGAAGCAACACATAATTGTGTAGCTTATATCATTGGCTCTCATGAACGTGCAAATGATGATGGTGAACCTTCCCAAACAGCGGGAATGCCTATGCTTAATGTTTTAAAAATGCAAAACCTTACAAATATTATTGCGATTGTTACAAGATATTTTGGAGGTATTAAACTAGGTGCTGGTGGATTAACTAGAGCTTATACTCAAAGTGTTGCTGAAGCTTTAAAACATGCTGAGATTGTTGAAAAAGAGTTGGTTGATTTGTATAAAATATTTATTGATTACTCACATACACGTAAGTTTGAACATTTATTAAAACAACAAAACATAAAATGCCTATCTCAAGAATATAATGAACAAGTCTCATACCTTTGTTATTTAAGGAATACATCTTTTTTAGACCAAATCCAAGAAATAACAAGTAATCAATTTTCCTATGAAAAAATCGGTAGTGATTACATAGAAAAAGAAAATTGACAAAATACTGCATACTTGTTATAATTCTTGCATGATGAGGGAGTAGTTAGCACATATAATGTGTAATCATGTCAACACATCGATAACTATTTATCTGGCACGATTTTAAATGATGAGACTTGTCTGTGGATACCACAGCCATGTCTTTTTTTATGTATGCGAGGAGGGCAACTTATGGGATTTATTGAGATCGTCATTATTGGCGTAGGACTAGCAATGGATGCATTTGCAGTGAGTGTTTGTAAAGGATTATCAACAAGAAAATTAGAATGGAAACATGCTTTGATTTGTGGTGGATATTTTGGTGCTTTCCAAGGTCTCATGCCATTAATTGGTTATATTTTAGGAGTCCAATTTAAAAATAAGATTGAAAATATTGATCACTGGATAGCATTTATTTTATTAGGTTTAATAGGTATTAATATGATAAAAGAAGCTTTTAGTGAGGAAGAGGAAAACTGTGTTCCTGATTTTTCATTCAAGGCTATGTTGCCTTTAGCAGTTGCAACCTCAATAGATGCTTTAGCTATTGGAGTGACATTTGCATTTTTAAATGTCAATATTGTTTATGCAGTCATAGTTATTGCTGTGACAACGTTAATTATATCTATGACTGGAGTCAAGATTGGTCATGTATTTGGTTCTAAATATAAATCTAAAGCTGAAATCACTGGTGGTGTTATTCTTATCTTAATGGGTCTTAAAATTTTATTGGAACATTTAGGATTATTGATTCTTTAATTCAAATTGAATTCATATTCGTGGGTATAATTATAGATAGAGGTGAATATTATGCATGATGTTGCAAAATTGTATGAAGTCTATATAAATCGTGAACTTCAAACAACAAAAAACGAAATTTTAAATGTACAAAGATTAAACCAAAAGATTTTATCCTTCTTACATGATTTAGCAGAGGTTTCTCAAGATTCAAGATGTTATTTATTTTGGGAAAAAGAAGAACCTATTATTCATCAACAATTGTTAGAGGACTATCTAAGCGGTTTAACAATGTTGATGTCGATAGGTTATGAATTGAGAATAGATAGTATAAAAAATTATAATGAGTTACCTATAGCTACTGATATTTATTCTTTATTTTTTAAGATTTACCATTCTATCTTAAAAGTTCAAAGTCATTATTCTAGTGAAGATTATCAAAATACAATTGACGATTATTTCACATTAGGATTTGCTCTAGGAATTCAAATAGATGAAATACTTGATAATTATCAAAACGATTAATCCTCTTTATGAGGATTTTTTCTATAACACATCCTATGTAGAACATGATATCTTGTATATTCAGTATTTATAAGGTTTCATCTCAATGTAGTTGTAACGACAACAGCACCACACAGCCTGTGCCCTAGCCTCTCTTTATTTCCGTTTTCAACTTTGATAATATTAAACCAAAAGATGTAAGCCTTATACTCATTTTATTAAAAATATATTGTTTACAATCCACATATTCTTTCAAATTATTTGATTCTTGACTTTCGATTAAGACTATTTTTATAATTATTAAATTCCTGAAATGTTAAATTGAGATCAACACTATAGAGTTCAGTCACAGGTCTAGCAATACCTCCACTTAAATTCACATAAAATTGATTAATTGCTTGAATAGCACTTTACATTTTAGCAGGGATATTTAATCGCACTAATCACTTTTATGAAAGTGTAAAAACTAGACATTTTATGATTCATTTATCATATATTTTTATTTTAATCAATTGATTTTTAAGTGTTATTTTATATGTTTTATATTTAAGATATGTTAAAATAAGTCCAAGGATGTGACAGACATGAAAATATTTATTAAAAATTTACTCAATCCCTTTTTTATATTTATATATATGATATTTGTTTATATCCTATATCAACTTTGTAAATATGGTAGAGGATTCTTTTCAGGTGAAATAATAATCTTAACTGTTTGTGGTTTTGCACTCTTTATATGGTTTATCATAAGTATTATTTTTGCTTACCAGAAAAAAGAGATAATGACTATCTCTTATAAATATTACCTTAAAATTGCTATTGTTGTTATGCTTGTTGTAACATCATGGAGTGGATATAAGATTTTTCATATGGCGACTCGCTATGAAGGTGAATTAGGATTTTATCTTAATGATTTCTTTAATAAAAAGCAATTAACTATAACAAATGATAATTTATTTGATGGCGGTTTTCTTATATTTATGGATGATCTCATTAAAGAATTTGATATTTCAAATAAAATTTATTTAAATGATTCTTTTGAATTAAAATATAATAATGATGGTATTATTCAATCTTTTCACTTTATGATATATGACAATAATAAAAATACATATCTTGTCTCTTATCAAAAAAATAATGAAAATAAAGTTGTTGTTCATTTAAATAATTATTTAGATATGGACTTTGATGATAAATATGATTTTCAACCTCTATTAGATGCTTTAAAGGTTATTCCTTATAAAGAAAGTTTTATTAAAAATCAAGAACTCTATCATATACTTTATTTTGGACAAAGAGATTGGGGATACAACAATACTGGAATCCGTTATATTGATAAAACTGGACACATGATTACACCATTACAAACACGTCAAATCATTGGTTATACGATTTCAATTGAACCTATCATGAGTGGAACAACCAATCCTTACCGTTACATTTACGTCAATGATATAGAAAAAATTCCAGAAACATCTCCTCAACAGAATACACCACCTCTATCAGAAGTACCTCAAGATTCGGGTTCACTTTCGAGTAAGATCATGAATATAACATACGAATTATATGTAAGTGATGCTGCAGCAGGTAGTCGTTTCTATAGTTTGAAGAAAATAGATGAAAATGGAACAACAGTTATTAATAAAAATCCATTTTTAGATAATATTGGTGTTGCTAATGGTATTCATTTCTTTAATCAAAAACTTGGTTTTATAAGTATAACAAATGCCAGTAATGATCATTGTGAAGTCTATAGAACTCAAGATGGTGGTTTAACATTTAAACAAATTAAATTAAAGAATACTGGAGATTATGATTATCTACAAATTCCTTATGAAGACAATGGTCACTATATTATGAAAGTATCAAAAGGTTCACAAAGTGATAGTGATACAGATTACATTATTTATCGTTCTAAAGATTTAGGACAAACATGGACAAAACAATAATTATTGGAAAAGAGAGCAAAACTATAGTTAGTCTAATAGTTCTGCTCTCTTTGTATCTAAGAGGATATTTTATTGTATAGTCAAGCAATATTGACATATAATTATTTTCATCTATTCTATAAACACGATAGATAAGTAGTCTACATTATAAAGCATTATATTCTGTTATAAAAAATAATAGTATTTTAAATTGAAATCATTATATTCTCTTCATGTTTCTATATTTATATCGTAATAAATAAATTAAACATAAAAGGACAAAATAAATTTATTCAAATGATTAATCCTCTTTGAACAATAACTATGAAATGATTCTTTGTATATATACTGAGCGTTCTTCTTCTGGTATATCAAAAAAGTTAAACGCTTCTTCCAATGTATATCCTTTTTTACTCATTAACTTTTGTATTGATTTTACCATTCCTTTCATTTCTCCTCTTGCCTCGCCTTCAATAATACCCTCTTGAATACCCTCTTGCTTACCCTTTCTTTTGATCTCTTCCCAGATTTCACACATCTCTTTTCTCCCTCCTTCTGTCTCTTTAAAATAACTCACTCTTTTCCTTAAAAACTCATAATGCATATCACTTGTCTCACTACATAGAAAATCATGCATCAATCTCCCTAAGGCATTATCTTCCTGAATACTTGCATTGATATAGATGATTTCACTTCCATCATCAAATATCTGGTTATTCTCATCTATTGTCCTATGAACATGATAGATCGGTAGCTCATATCCTAGGACATCCTCTTCTGTTATGAAGATGATAATCATATGAGGCAAGTCCTTCCATTCTTCTTTAGGATATGATGTACTGGCATCAATCAGACTTCCATGAAATCTTGCCCGTCTTGGATTGGCTCCGGTATAATCTCTTTGCACTTCAATATTGATATAATGATTTTCAGTTTTGACAAAGACATCAATACTGATAGACCTTCCAAGAATATTATTGATATCATACTGCACATGCCATTCAATGATTTCAATAGGCCTTTCTAAGATAATCTCAAGAAACTGAGTCAGGCACTCCTTATCCTTGAAGACAATCCTCATGAAATCATCATCAATCACCTTGAGTCTGGAAATAGCATCCAGATATTCAGTATTCCTTTCACATACGAACACATTATCAACCTCCCCTATTAAGATATAGAGAATCTTAAGCAGAGATATTATCTATAAACAATATACCACAATAATTGCTTAAAGTAAACACTCAAAAAGATTCCCCTACTTATATATTCATCATTTCTTTGCTATTTTTCTTCTATTATTTATAAAAAAGTGAATTTTATTTAATTGAGATGTGATCTTGACAAAGGCCAAACAAAAAGAAACTATTGTTGCCAATAGTTTCAAGAAATAACTTTTTCTGGATTTATAATTATTCTTGATAAAACAGAAATGAATCTTCATAAATAAGATCGGGAGATATAGATACAAAAACGTAATCAAACGCATTTTCATGAAAATATTTATCTATATTTCCATCATAATAACGTGGATCAATAATCTCAATCTCACTACATACTTGACTAAAGAATGTGATTAATGGTAATGAGTAAGAATCTTTATAAAATGCTACCTTCAATCCAGTAGGATTATTATTATTCACAATTTTTGCATAGCTACAATTATAATCCAAATAAGCGGCATAAAAATCATATTGTGGGCTTAGATAATCTTTTCTAATGTTTACAAAATAAGATGGGTTAATTAAGGTATCATCCATTCTTCCCTCTCGATGAGTCGTTTGACCATAATGATTCATATCATACACAAATGAAGTTTCATATTTTGGATATATGAGTGTAAAGTCCTCAACACCACTATATAGTTTACCCGTCTTTCGCCCTAATGAACCTATATAACTCTTCTTATATGTCATTTGATTGTAGTTGTTTATATCACGATAATAATACTCTGGATCTAAATTTAATGAATCCTTTTCATTTAAGTAATTAATGAGTTCATGAGTCGCTAAGAATGCAGACTCTATTTTCCAATGATGGTCTGTTTGATAAAAAATATCTTGAATAGATAAAGAACTTTTTTGAAAATATTCTCTATAATCTAAGACTTCAATCCCTTTATCTTTTAAACCTTGTACATATCTATCAGCTGTCTCATTATTAAATGAAGATGGATATCCATCTAAAGAAGCTGACTTCCCTTCTAAATATTTATCTGGAGGTACTAAAGTCACAAGTTGTCCATTATTATTCTCAACAGCATCTTGTAGACGTTTCATTCTTTCCACAATGATGGAGGTATCCCGTGGCTTAGTCTGCTGACTTGTTAAATATAACATGTTATCAGTACCTTTTATCACTTCAAAATTATTAAATTCTCTTTTTCCTAATACGGATTGTATAAATCCATAACTCTCTATGTATGAATTTTTTTGATAAAGATCATTATTCATTTTTGTTTCAATATCTTGGGTTGATATTGTTGATGTCAATTCTTCTTTTAAAAAAGGCCATGAATAGATACAATTTATAACTGAAAAAGTAACAAGACTAATGATAAAAATAACTGCAGTTATTTCTTTTTTTATAAAAAACTGTTTCATAGGGACCTCCTAAAAATGAAAATAAATAAAGGGATTGTATGTTCCCTTAATAATATAAGTGACTGAAACATAAAAGAGAAGCATAATAACAAGAGGATACATAATACTAAATAATTTTTCTAAATGATACCATTTCTTATAAACCAAAAAGTAATTTATTCTTTTAGCAATAGGAGTACTGAATATTATACCTGCAACAATAAAAATCCAAAACTCTTGAATAATCATTATTGTAGAAGAACATATCAAACCGATAGTTCGAAAGCCAAACATTTGTGATATATAAACACCTGCATCATATATATCTGGTGCTCTAAAAATAACCAATCCAATCGTAATAATAAATAAAGCATAGAAATGTTTCAATAAAGGATACTTTTTTCTTTTTTCAAAATGAATAAGTTTTTCAGCAAAGATAAATATGAAATTATATAACCCCCAAATAATAAAAGTCCAATTAGCTCCATGCCATAAACCTGTTAAACTCCAAACAACCAAAAGATTACGCACCATTATACTGCTATTGGCTACTCTAGAACCTCCCAATGGGAAATAAACATAATCTTTAAACCATGTTGATAATGAAATATGCCAGCGTCTCCAAAACTCTGATATAGATTTTGATATAAAGGGATAATTGAAATTCTCTTCAAACTCAAAGCCAAACATTAACCCTAATCCAATCGCCATGTCTGAATATCCACTAAAGTCATAGTAGAGTTGTAAACAATAGCAGATTGCTCCTATCCAAGCCAAAGTCACTGATATATCTAAATTTGCAGATGCTTTGAAACAATAATCCACAACAATGGCTAATGAATTAGATAATAAAACTTTTTTAGCTAACCCAACAATAAAACGACAGACTCCAACAGCAAACTTTCGCATATTGATTTTTCGATTTTCGATTTGATCTGCAATGCTTGTATATCTCACAATTGGTCCAGCAATAAGCTGAGCAAAGAATGCTATATACAATCCAACATATATAATATTTTTTTGTGCCTTTGCTTGTTGACGATAGATATCTATCACATATGATAGTGCTTGAAATGTAAAAAATGATATTCCAATCGGTAATATTATTGGCTGTAATGAATAAGAAAAACCAAAAAGATGACTCATTGTTGAAATAGTGAAATATAAATATTTAAAAACAAACAATAATCCAGTATTCAAAAGACATGCAATCATTAAATAAAACTTTTTTCTTTTAACTCGTTCATGATTTCTTTGAATAAGTAATCCTAAAATATAATTAAAAACAATTGAACATAATAACAAAAGAACATAATAAGGCTCTCCCCATGCATAGAAAAAGATACTAACAATAAATAAGAATATATTCTGTAATTTTCTTGAAAAAGATAATAAATAATTTATACAGAAAACAAAAGGAAGAAAATAAAACAAAAAGATTGTACTAGAAAATAACATTAATCTTTCTTCCTCCTTTTCATGAGATATGCGATAAAAACAAATGCACTTATCCCTAAAATCAAATATCTAACACTTTGAATAAAAAATGTATTGGTTAATAATTGAGGTAACGTTATTGGTTCAATCGAAGATTTCATTTGATACTTTTTAAAATCAGCATTTTGTCTAGACCATGAATAGCGAAGATGAATTTCTTTTTGATATTTTTTCTCTTGATAAGTTGAAGAAATTATTAAGGTCTGTTCAGTTGCTTCACTTGTGATAGTTAATAAACCATTATCATCTAATTGGATTCCTGGTAATGTGAATGTTTCAAATATATATCCCTCTAAAGTTTTGTATTGAGATATACTTTCTCCAGCATTAGGAATAAGAACCTCATCTGCACCTTGAATAGCTTCTTGAGCATGTAGATATGAAAATGTAAAGAGAATTGTTATGATGAGAGTGACTGATATAACTATTTTTTTCATTATTCCACCTAATAATATAACCTTTCATCGAATTCTTTTTCATCTTGTTTGATTTTATCTTTTTGCTTCTTGATCTGCATAAAATGTTCCTGTGACCAGTCATTTATTATTGTTTGAAACTCTGGATTTTTAACTAATGATAAATAATTAATCACTTTATACAATGTACCTTGTTCATATTCTTTCTTCCTTTCACACTGAAGAAAAAGATTATCATTCATTCTTATTTCTAAATAATTCTCTAAATGCTTACCTTCAATCAATAAATATTCATAGTTAAAGTTCTTACATATAACTTTCTGGAATGTGCTTGTTTCCAATATTTTATTTAACTCAAGTCTGGCGAGTTTTCTATTATATGTTATGCCTTTTTGAGTACGTCGAATAATATTATGGGATAACTCGTCAAAGAAACTATGGTTTTTGGATATCCTCGAAGGTAATGTTGGTTCTCTATCATATAGAAGATGAATATACTCCTGCTTCATTCCTGGCAAAAAGGAAGTTATTTCAACTCCATATTTCCATTGAGAATGACAACAAGATACATGTTTAATTTGACCTTTAAAAATAATATTATTGATTTGAAACTGTATTATTTGATCTGGAGATAAATAGTGTGGATAATCACAGACAAAAGATAATCCCATATCTGATAAATCTTTTGTAATGCACTGATTTTGAATACCTTCAACTTGAATTGGCAATTCTATTGAAAAACGTTCTGAATCTCTTAGATACTTTCTCCCTAACATAAAAAATATAGCCATTAACAAAGAATACATATTAACAACTGTCCAAAAGAAAACAATAATATAAGCATTCTCATTCCCTAAGAATATCTCTCTTATACAATTGATTAAAGAGATAAGACTTAATATAAATAAAAGGATATGTACAAGAGAATGTTTCAACTGATAGCTACTATCACTATCAACTTTCTCTTTACTTGTGACAGAGAATTTCCTTTGAGATATCCCAAATGTTTCAAGGAATACAGCCGGTAACAATGAGGGAAAAAGAATCGTATCATAGATATTACTTAATCGATTTGTTCTAATATTTTTAGAAAATTGTTTAATAGCATATTGATATACCAAATATTGTGGTAACCACCATAAAAGCAAGTCCAAAAACGAGCATTTCACAACCTGAATACCAAAAACAGCAAATAAAATTGGAGACAATATATACATAGCCCTTCTTAAAGGGGTATACCAATAGAGCAGAGATGAAAGATAACTGATTTTTTGTCCAATTGATAAACCTTTCCTTGTTAAGACATTGACTTTTCTTAATGTTTGTATACAACCACGAGCCCATCTTTCTCTTTGTTTAATCAAACTTTTCAAATCAGTCGGAGACAACCCTACTGCCAGAACATCTCTAATAGCATAACAAGTATATCCTTTCGCCTGAATTGAGATACCTGTGGCAAAATCTTCTGTAATAACACCCGTAAAAAAGCCTCCTATTTCATCTAATGCAGCTCTTGAAATGACAGTATTTGATCCACCATAAATTGCTGAGTTTGTTTTATTTCTAGCAAGTTGAACATCGCGATAAAAATAATCTTGTTCATTCGGAACATTCTGTTCTGAAAAAAGATTATATTGAAATAAATCAGGATTATAAAAGCATTGTGGAGATTGGATAAATCCAATTTTAATACTCTTTTTCTTTTCACGTCTTTGCCATTGATTATTAATATATTCATAGTCTGGTAAAAGAAAATAAGGAACAGTTTTCAAAAGAAAATCAGATAAAGGAATCATATCAGCATCAAAAGTTGCAACAAGTGGAGAATGCGTATGTTGTAAAGCATTATTCAAATTACCTGCCTTTGCATGTAAATGCTCTTCACGTGTGATATATCCTACTCCCATTCTTTGTGCCAATTCTTGAACTTCTTGACGATTGCCATCATCTAACAGATAAATATGAACCTTACTTTTATCTGGATACTCCATATATAGACACCCATTCACTGTTTTATATAATAATTCACAAGGTTCATTATAAGTAGCAATAAAGACATCAATATCTGGATAGTCTTCATCTTTTATTTTTGGCAACTCAGGAACAAGTTCCTCGCCCATTCCATAACAATGCTGAATGGTTTCAATAGCTCCAAGGGTTTCTGAAAAAAACAGCAGTAACCCAAATATACAATTCAAAATACCTAGCTCTAATGGTATAGTGAAAAGCGCTCGCCATATAATATATGTGAGCGTCGTTACAACAACCGCTATATATAAAAGTGTTGTTCGATTCATCTTTTTTTGAGTTTGTATATTTACCCACTCCTTCTATAAACGATATATGTCCTACTACGTACAAGGTTTATATTACCATATATTGGTATAAAAATTCAACCTATGATTCATAACTAACATATAAAGTATTGCCATGCTTTTCTATACAATACATGTATTTTTTTATGTAAAATAAAAAAGAAAGCATTTATCTGCCCTCTTCTACTGGTATTTCAAAATATTTCTCAAATGTCTTTGCAATACCATCATGATCTACAGTATCTGTAATCTCCGATGCTACTTTTTTGAGTTCATCAATAGCGTTTCCCATTGCTATACCATGCTGAACAAGTTGTAACATCTCAACATCATTAATACCATCGCCAAAAGCATAAGTATTTTCATATTCAATACCTAATTTCTTATAAAGATATTCACATGCTGTTCCTTTGGTAAATCCTTTGCAATAGACATCCATACGAATCAAACCTGTTTCATAAGGAACCATAGTGAACTCATTTTCTAATTCATGATAAGCTGACCACATGTCTTCTGCATTATCAAACAATACGCAGCAACTCACAGCCTCAATATCCTTTGCATCAAATTTTTCATAAACATTTTGAGGTCTTTCACTTGTTCCTTGGAACATTTCACGATGTTTAACGACAAGTTCATCGTCTAAACATGAACACCACTCTCCATTATGTCCATAAAACATACTGCGTCCATTATACTTTTGATAGATATCTAATTGTTTTTGAACTTGTTGATTATTAAAAAGTTCATCAATCAATATTTCTCCTTCAAAACGAATATAATGTCCATCACTACAAATATATCCATCAAATTCAATATCCTGTACACTCTGAGGAACCTCTCCTCTTGCCGTTGCAATCACTATCTTATGTCCTTGATTTTTAAATTCATTTAATGCATGTATTGTCTGATTTGTTGGATGCATCAATCCATTAGGAACATTGACTAATGTTCCATCAATATCAAAGAAAGCTATTTTTGTATCCATAATAAAAACCTCCTATGCCTATTATAAACAAAATTTTGATAATTTCTAAAAAATATCAAAATATGAAAAAAGGCAATTACTCATTACTTTTCATAGCACTATAGCCAATCCATACAGTCCATACATATGCACAGGTTTTTGGAATCATTAACATGCCTACTGCTGGAATTGTATCTGCAAACAAGACAACTGGAATATAAAATGCAAAACTCAAAACAATAGTTAACCACATATAACGAAAAGAATGATCATTCTTCTGTTGACTACTTTGAAAAAATAAAACGATAACTAACAATCCCAACAAGGCAAACGGAATATTTCGATAAATCCCCCAAGATAATGGTGCATGAGCACTTAGCCATTCATTTTGTGGGAACATACATAAAACAATACGAATGATTGCAAATATATATACTGCAAATGTTAATCCTTTATGTTCTGTCACCTGATAGCGAATTCTCCATACATAATATAAAATGACATAGAAAACAGTCATTGTAATAGAAGTTATCCATTTTCCAATTCCTAATGCCACTGTATAATCTTGTAAACCTGTTGTACATAGTGCTATAGCACGTGGAACCAAATGGAACGAATCACCTAACCCTAATAGTACTGCCATAATCCCAAATAAGAAATATTGTTTATTACCACGATTTCCTTTCATCATTAAAATTCCTAATGTGATAACAGTTGTTAAATAAACAATATCAAATAATGTTTCTACTATTGCCTGCATCTATTTTTCCTCCTTTATATTTAGATAAAATTGAACTAAAAATAATATTCCTGCACACAGCAAAGATACACCTAACCCTGTATAAAATACAGCGATAAATATATCTGGGACAAGATGAAAAGCTCTCAAACTTATACCCATTGTCATCATAAATGCCATAATACAAAATGCCTGAATATCAAAAAATCTGATAAATAATTGTAATTCTTCTTCATAGGATATAATTCTATTGGTATGTTTTTGTACCATTTTATAGAATACAAACTTCATAAAAATCCCAAATACCAATAAAGATAATATAAAATTAATAACACTTATGTATGGAGGATAAGCTTCAAGCCCTAATTTTAGGATATTAAAACCAGCAACTGCCCACACAAAACCAGCTATTAATAATAAATATTTCTTTTGAACTTTCATAATTCAACTCCAATCTGAACAATGTTCATTTTAAATCGTTTATAAACCCACTCATGTGGGCTAATAAATAACTTTTTTGATGATTTCAATTAAGACCTGACAAGATGCTTGGCGATGTGACAAAGCAGTTATCATATTTGAAAAAACAAATTCAATAAAATCTTCTTCTTTTAAAGAATCATCAAATATATGTCTTTTAACCAGATGATCTTGTCTTAATACAGTATGTAAGTTTTGATACATATGTTCAAAATATTTCAGCATTTCCTGTTTTCCTAATTCTTTATTTTCTTTCTCAAAAGCATCAGAATGAATAAAGAAAAAATCAGGATACTCCTTTGTTCCTCTTAACATTTGTTGATATAACCATTCTATACACTCTATGAAGTTCTTAAAACGCAAACAGTCATGTGTATTATGGAATATAATTAACCAAATAGATTCAACAGTAGCTGTTATAAGTTCTCCTTTAGAAGGAAAATAATTATAAATTGAACCAACTGCAACATTGCATTCTTTAGCAACATTACGCATATTTATTGCTTTTAACCCTTGGGTTGCAGCTATATTACGACTCACATCTAAGATTGCTTCTTTAGAGGTCACCACTTTATTCATCTTATCACCACCAAACTGAACAATGTTCATATTACAACTTTTTTATCTCATTGTCAAATTATAAATAGAAAAAGTTGACTTTCTAAAGTCAACTCTAAGAAATGATTATTACATATTAAAATAATAACTATTAGAAATCTGATCAATTTCAAATACTGCATCACTATTCTTTTTCTCATTCATAAAATCTTCATCTTGTAATAAATAAGAAAATAATAAATCAATAATAAATACAAAAGCCATCTGGTCAGTAAAAGCATCTTTATTTTTAATATATAATTTATCAGCACTTACAATTTTAACATCTGATACTTCTGCCATCTTTTGAGAATCATAACTTGTTATGACAATATTTCTCCCTGATTTTTGATTAATATTAGATAATGCATCTATCATGGCAGTTGAACACATTGTATTAAAGAAAGTTATAAAGACATCTTGACTTTGACATTTTGAACAATATAATTTCATTGAAGTCCAATCATTAATAATGATTGCATCAACCCCTATTGTTTTTAATTTTTGCTGTAAACATTTTCCAATATTTAAAGGGCTATGATTGTCAAAGATATAAATTTGACGACTTTCTTTTATATATTTAACAATTTGTATAAAACTCTCTTCTTTCATCATGGCAAATGTATTATCTAGAACTTTTTTATAATCAGAAAGCATTGATACAAATAAAGATTGTGGGGCATCAGTATGATCAGATTGGATATCTCGATAAAGACTTCCCTGCACCATAGCAATTTTAAAATCTTGAAACCCTTTATAACCTATCTTCTTACAGAATCTATTAATACTTGTTTCAGAAACACCCACTTCATTTGCAATATTAGTAATTGTATTATTGACAATAAATTCTGGATTCTTTAAAACAAAATTTGCAATCTCGTTTTCTCTTAATGTCATATCATTTCGTCTTGATGCAATATATGAAAAGACTGCTGGAATTTTATTATCATTCATTACATACCACTCCCCTTATTTTCTTTCTATATGCATACATTTGTATACATTATACAATACTTTCCTACTATTAATCTATAAAAATTAGAAATATTTAACATTATACACTTGTTGACTTTGTAAGATAATGAAATAAAGCACCTATTAAATTAGCATCATTATGATACTGACAAGTAAGAATAATTGGTCTCACATGCGCATGTGTAAAAGTTTTGAATATAACATCTAATCGTTGATTGATTTCATCAATCAGATCATCTCGCATACTAATTCCACCGCCAATGACAATTTTTTCAGGATCATATGCATACTGTAAATTATATATTCCATTAGCCATACTCCAATAATATTCATTTATATATTTTTCATAAATAGGATCATTATGATAATGATCAAAAATATCTTTAGCATCTAATAAATGAAAATCTATATTTTTTTCTTTAGCTATATCTTTTAAAATATTCACTGTTGATGCATCAGACCATGTTTTTATTGGTCTTTCATGTGCATCTAACTTAGAAATCATATAACCAAATTCACCACCATGGAGGTGAACACCTTTATGAATTTTTTTATTCTTCACAATTGCTCCACCAATGCCTGTTCCACTGACAATAAAACAACAATCATTCACATCACTAGCCGCACCTTTCCAGACTTCTGCCAAAGCTGCACAATTTGCATCATTCTCTATTTCAACTGGAATCTTAAACTTTTCTTCTAAATCTTTTTTTATGTTTGGACCGTGAATATAATCATAGGCACTTGAACCTCCAATCACTCCTGATTCACTATCAACTGCCCCTGGCATACTTAATGCAATTCCTTGAAGATGAAAGTCCTGATATTGATAATAAGCATTTGCAAAGACTTCATACATTTCCAGCAATGATAAAGGTGCTTTCACAGATTGTGTTTGAATAATATGTCCTTCTTCATCTAATAATCCGTATTTGATTGATGTTCCACCAACATCTATACATAAATAATGTTTCATTACTCTCTCCTTACCAAAAAGAGGTGTTGATAACACCTACTTCTTTCTTAAAATCCAAGCTCCTTGACTTATTAATAAATCTTGAAGTTGTTGAATATCAATACTTCTATAACCAACATTTTTTAAAGCAGCTAAATAAGCTGCAACACCTGCTGCCTGCCCCATTGTAAAACAATTAGGCATCACACGCAAAGCACTATTTATAAGACGATCAGAGCCAATAGTTCGACCTGCTACAATTAGATTTTCCATTCCCTGAGGCAATAAACTGCGATAAGAAATCCCATGAGATTCACCCTCTGGTAAATATTCCATCACCATTGTACTCTCCTTATTAGGTAAATGAACATCAATAAAGTAACAATTTCTAGCAATTTCATCTTCAAAACTTCTTCTCTTTTTAAAATCTTCAACACTCATCATATAGTCAGCAACAATCCTACGACTTTCTCTAATCCCCACCTGATCACCTGTTGAAATCAACTGTGCATTTTCAAATCCAGGTACATATTTTCTCAAAAAATCTGTATATACTTTAGCCAATTGACGACCTTTAATATTTCCTTTCGTTAATGAAATTGCATCTGTTCCATCAACGCCAAAGACATGACCAAAATTAAATGATGCAGTCGTATCTGTTAACCAAGAGAAAGATGAGACACGTTTTCTTCCTTCAGGAATATCGCCTTTCTCTTGTGCCAATGTAACAAGTTGAGAAAATTGATCATCATCTTGAGAAGCTATATAACTTAACGTTTTATCTTTATCAATACCTGATACAACAAAACACATTGTTCCAGGCTGAACTGTAGGATCATCTTGATCACCTTTTAGAGTAGGAACTCCAGCCATATATGCAATATCGGCATCTCCAGTTGCATCAATATAAGCCTTTGCTTTAATAATACTGCGTCCATTTTTATTAGCAATAACCAACCCTTTCATAAAACCATCTTCACATAAAACTTGTGTACACAATGTATGAAATAAAATCTCAACTCCACTTGATGTTAACATTTCATCACAAACACGTTTATACACTTCAGTATCAATTGTAACCCAGTCTAATTTATCCTTATTCATTCGTTGGCACTCAGCATTGCTTTGTTTCTTAACCTTATCTAATATCTCATAAGCAATTCCTTGGCTTACAATATGAACACCATCTGTATATGGACAAAAAGCAGGAATAGGCATAAATGCACCTGTTCCACCAGCAAAACCACGTTGTTCTATAAGCAATGTTTGTGCACCATTTCTACTGGCTGCAATTGCAGCACTTATCCCTGCTGCACCACCACCGATAACAACAACATCTACATCATAAATAACCTTGAGTTCTTCTTGAGGTATTAACATTTTTTATTCTCCTATTTCTCGACGCCATTGTTCTTGTAATGTTTGGAAACCATCTATAGTCATTTCTTTTTGATGAATGAGTAGTATATAATCATAAACGTTTGGGAGGTCATTTAAATGAAGCAGTTCTTTTGCAAAAGCATGTGCTGCTATTTCACAACTACTCATAACAGTAGAATGTAACTTTATTGGTCCTAAATGAAAACGAACAATGCGATCTAATCTTTCATTTGTGGGTTGTTGATCAATATATTCATAGAAATGAAAGAGCTCATGTGCTAAATGAATTTGAACAATATCTTCAAATGTTATTTGCTCATCAATATATTTTTGACTTGCCTCTAACATCTCGCATAGCGAATCCGTATACAAGATTATTTTTCTATAATCTTTTTTTAATTCAATTTGAGCTCGAAATTGAACTCCATAAAATTTTCCACTTTGCTTATTATAGGATATTTCAATATGATTTTTTTGACAGAGTTCTTCAACACTCAAATATTTATATGTTTTCGCTTTTTGTTTTCCTAATTTTAATGATTCATTAATATAATAGAGATAATTTTCTTTAGGTATTTTATGAAACAATAAATCATTCTTAAGGGTTCCATAAGCTAACAGTTGATCATCCACATGAGTCCATTCAATCACTTTTCATTTCTCCTTTCTATTGATATGCAACAGCTATAATCTGGTCATCTTCTAAAACAAATTCTAACTCTACTTCCATAATTGATAAAATTTGTTGAAGAGATTGTATCCCAGTTAAATCTAACATTTTTTCTTTATAAAACAAGAATAATTTAGGTATTGTATCATTCGCATCTGAATAAACTGTATAATCATTCATAAAATCTATAAAATCACTCTGAATTGCTGATTTAGGAAAAACGAGATAATAAGCACCTTCTTTTCGTAAACGTGCAACACCTTCTCTATCTAAGACACAGAGACGATTCATATTTTTTTTCATCAAGCCAAATAAACTCTTTTTTTCTATTGGTGCATTAAAGAGATTCCATCTAGCTACATTCTGAATAAATTGCATAGAATCTGTATCAATATTCATAGCTTCACTAGCTTTTTTGGTCATTTGTTCTATGGTTAAAGCTGCTTGATTTAAGTCTTTAGAACGCATTTCTGTTGAACCAGTTGCTATGGCAGAAAGAATATTCTTTTGTGCATCAATTTCAATCATAACATCAACTGTATCTTCATTTGCACCTGATTTAACAATTTTTTCAATAACTTCTGCTCTTATTTTTTTTATATCTTCATCAGTTGGGTTGACAACAGTTTTTTCTATCTGTTCTCTAACCATTGCTAAAGCTACTCCTATAGTTGAAATATAAGGAGCATTTTTAGCAATCTGTACTTTATGCCCAGATATTTTTCCTAATGCATATGTTAAAACAGATGCACTTCCACCGCCTCCAACGAGAGTTACATAATTCCTATCCAATTCATATTCATCAATTAACATATTGACAACTGTCATAACTTTTTCACAAGCAATTTTGATAACTTGTTGAGCAGCTTCTTCAGCAGTCATACCACAATAATTGCCTAATGCATTCCAAGCTTTATAATTCGCTTCTTTATGACCATAAGCATAATCACCTTCAGGAACATAACCTAATAAATTAGCAGCACCTGCTAATGTAAATGAATATTCTTGACCTGTTTCGCTTACAACAATAGCATGATCTTTTGAATCTCCTTCTTTTGGTGAAATAAATTGAATTGTTGGATTAACTAAATTTTTGGCATCTGTAAAACATTCATACTCTTTTCCAGCTATGTGAGCACTTCTTGGTCCAACGTCTACAATTTGAGCATCTTTCACAATAACCATACTACCACCAGCAATCCCCAATGTTCTGACATCAAGTGATTGTAAATAAGTATGATGTCCACCAACTTGAGCATTTTTAATCATAACTTTTCCATCTTTAATAACAGAAATATCTACACTTGTTCCACCAACTTCAAAGAAGATACCATCAGTGACTTTCTCATACATGAGTGCTCCTGCAACTCCTGCTGCCAATCCTGACAACATTGTTAAAATAGGACGTTTTCTAACCTCATCAATACTCATAACACCACCATCACAGCGCATAATCATTAATTGTGTTTGAATATTTGCATCTTTTACTGCCTGTTCTGTCATATTTGCTGTTTCCATCATCTTTGGAATTAAACTTGCATTAACAACAGCTGTTCTGGTTCTGACCTTAAGTCCATAAAGTTGTGAAATCTCATGTCCACCAGTCGCAAACATTTCTTTTTGATTCGCTTTTTCTATTACCTTTAACTCATTGGTAGGATCATCAACACTATAAGCCTCAGAAGCAACAATGACTTCTGCTCCTTCTGATTTTAATTCTTCAATTGATTGCTCAATAAGAGCTTCATTTAACTTCTTTGAGTCTACAAAACGATTATAAACTTTTAAAAATTTTCCTTGTGCTAACTCAATATCTTCTGTATGTGTTCCACTCTTAGCAGTACTGCTATCAATACCAGTTCCCATTCCAAGAACTCCTACTTTTGCAACATCACCTTCTAATAGCGCATTTGTTGCCTGTGTTGTTCCATGGGCTATAAAGTTAACATCAAGAGGTGAAATGTTATTATCTTGTAAAATTTCATTGATGATATTAACGATACCTGTGGCAACTCCACCAACTGCATCATGTGTTGTTGGTATTTTCTTTTTTGCAATAATTTCATAGGTATCATTGTCAATAACAACCGCATCGGTGAATGTTCCACCTACGTCTATACCAATTCTTACTTTTTTACTCATTTCTTATTTCCTTCCTATTTTTTAAAAGAACTGGAAGCTAGCAATTGTTAGTGAAACAATAACAGCTGCAACTGTCCATAAAATAGTTCCTTTTGTTAAATCATTAACTTCTGTCTTTGTAAAGTCTGCTGACCATACATTATGTGTATTTGTTGGATCACATGTCCCTTGAACCATTCCTTCAACTCTCAATGCAACCATTGCAGCCATTGGATTCATTCCAGATGCAACTAAGATAGCACCAATTCCACTTCCGAGTCCCCACATATTCATAGGTCCACGATATAAAGCCAGTGGTGCTAAAACAGTAAAAATCAATACATAAGCAATAGGTGAAGTTGGAATAATCATCTTAATAACAGGTTGAATAATTGTTGCAACTTGTGGAGCCATAACAGCATTTAATAAAATACCAATTCCAATCATCAATCCCATTGCACCTGCAACATCTTTTAAACCTTCAACAAATGAAGCTGAAATAACTTGTAGTGGTTTTCTTGGCAATGTTAATAATAAAGCAACTGCAATTCCAATAATAACTGCTGGAACAATTGATAAATTCATCGTAAAAACTAAAACAACTGGAACAATTGGGCTTAATAATGCCAATGGATTTACATTTTTTTGTCCACGTGCACCATCACCTGTAGGCATAGCCCATGATTTCTTTAAAATACTTTTTCCTTTGACATGGTAAAGTATAAATGCTAAATATGCAACAATCATCGGTACCATAATTAATAAGTTTGTTGATAAAATCTTTTGAATATCTAAATTGAATAAATCTACATACATAGCTAAACCTGAAACATTTAATGTTCCTCCAGTCGTATTCGCTAATAATAAGATTGAAGCACTTGCAAAAGGACTTATTCCTGCTGTTAACATGATTGGAATAATAATTGTACCAACTAAGATAACCATTCCTAAGCCATTTGAACCTGCAAAGATAACTGATGCAGCTACATATAAAACCAATGCAATAATTAAAGGCTTATCACCAGCCAATTCAGCTGCCTTTTTAATAATACCTTTCACTATCCCAACACGATTTAAAACCTGTCCAAAAAATGAACCAAATACCAAACCAGCAATAGCTGAACTTAATCTCATTGCTCCTTGTTCTAAAACATTATTAGCAATTGTATAAGTCTCTGGATTATTTGAAATCAAAGGGACTCCAGCTACCAATGCAATTAAAATTCCCATTAAAGGCAATGCTATAATTGTCTGCATTTTCTTTGTCATCATTAAAGCTGCAAATGCAAAGAAAATAACTAAAATCAAAATTCCTTGTACCATCTTACTTCTCCTTTATATTTAAATATGCATTTTGTTTTAATAATTCTTTTTGTATCAAATGAACATTAATTTCATCTGGATATTGATTATATCTTGCTGATAAAGCTGCAGCAATACCAACACTATGTCCAATTGCCCCCACCGTTGGTGTTGTACGAATCGCTGCTTGTGCTTCAAAAGTTGCACTCACACATCTCCCCGTTACCAATAAATTGTGAATAACTGGATTAATAACTATTCTATAAGGAATAGAATAATACTTTCCATCTTGTAATCTTTGATGATATGTTCCTTCTCCATCAGGACTATGTACATCAATAGGATATGCTGAATGGGCAATCACATCATCAAATATTTTCGCCAGAAGAATATCTTCTGAAGTGAATTGATAATATCCTTTGATTTGTCTTGATTCTCGAACGCCAATACTTGGGCCCGTAGAGATCATATGAATATTCTGAAAACCTTCTAAATCACTTTTCATGAACTTTTCTAACTCTTGGCATTGCTTTCTACCCTCAATTTCTGCTAAACTAAGACTGTAAGGATCATTTGGATCACAATCTCGTATTCTTGTCGTATTCACAATGAACTCACCAGGTTCATTTGTTTCAAAAAGCAATACATCTTCGCGTTGAATATGAATTCTACCTTCTTGTTTTGCACATTCAAATTCCTTTTCAAAACCAATAACAGATAGCCTTGGAACTTTTGTTATGGTTGAAATATCATTGTGCATACGCTTGAAGTTATCAGGATGTGTTTGAATGTAGTGGACGAGCTTTTCTCTATTCACTCCATTAATTTTCATATTTAATGTCATAGGTTGTGTCTTATGATCTTTTTTTCTACCAACATCACAGGGAACACCAGATTTATATGCCAAATCTGCATCTCCAGTTCCATCAATATAGACACGGCCAGCAATTCTTTCTAATCCTGCTTTATGGCAAACAGTTACACTTTGAATACATCCATCCATAACTTCTACATCCGCCAGCATAGCATGATAAAGAATTTTTCCCTGACTTTCTAAATACATCGTTTCTAATTCATACTTCATTGCTTCACTATCAAAAGGTGTTACTGAATATGTGTAATTTGTAGAGTCATAAATATGACCTACTGATTTGTCTTTTGCTTGTAAACGTTCAATTAATTCACCAGTAATACCTTTAATAATTTGTTGTTCATTAACATGAAAAGTCATCATCGGCCCTACACCTGCAGATGTTAAAGCACCACCTAAATAACCATTCTTTTCAATAATGAGAGTTGAAGCTCCTGTTCTTGCAGCCGCTATCGCAGCGATAGTCCCAGAAAATCCTCCTCCCATAATAACAACATCATAAATTATTTTCCTCACCCTCCTTTGCAACCGTTTACAACCATTATTATAAATATCATTTTCATAAATGTAAATAGTTTTAGAATATTTTTTTCATTATTTTCTGAAAATATTGGATATTTATAGTTTTAATATATAATATTTCAATAAAAAAGAAGTCAATTATTCATCATTTTGACAAATTATGACTTCTTTTTCTTATACCATTTTCTTTAATTCACTTAATAATTCTAAAGCATGAGGTAACCAATGTCCAACTGTTGGAAACATAATGACAATTTCATTTTTCATATACTTCAATTGTGGTTTTGTAAATAACCTATGAACAAGTTCAAATAAAACATCTCCTTGAATATGAGCAGAGAATTCAGATGTTAACATAATCTGGATGTTTTCTCCTGTATCCTTGACCACATCAATAAATGGTTCTGTACATAAAATCTCATACTTACGTTTCAATACAATATTATTAACTTCTCTTGGTAATGTCCCATACAAATCTTTTAAATCACTTTCTAATGATTGAATTTGAGAAAGATGCTGAGCTTTATAAATCCTTTGATAAAGATTCAATTTCTCTATATCACTCTCAACGTAGTTTTCAGGAATATAACCCTCAATATTAATATTTTGAATTGGAACTTCTTTTTCTTCAGGTTTTTCACCTGTCTTTTCGTCTATTGCTTCTTGCAAGATTTTCATATACATATCAAATCCCACACTATCAATAAATCCTGCCTGTTCCCCACCAAGAATATCTCCCGAACCACGTATAGATAAATCTCGCATAGCAATCTTATAACCACTCCCTAATTGTGCAAACTCTTTAATTGCTTTTAAACGCTTTGATGCTTCCTCATTCATTTGCTTGTTTTTAGCATATAATAAATATGCATATGCAACCCGTTCACTTCGACCTACACGACCTTTTATTTGATAGAGTTGTGATAATCCGAATCTATCGGCGTCTTCAATAATAATCGTATTAGCATTAGGAATATCAATACCTGTCTCAATAATTGTTGTACATACTAAAACATCATATTCTTTATCTACAAAGGCTTGCATAACATCCTCTAATTGTTCTTTATTCATCTTCCCATGACCAATGCCTACTTTCGCTTCTGGTACCATGCGAGCAATATGATTAGCAACTGATTCAATATTTGATGTTTTGTTATAGAGATAGAAGACTTGTCCTTTTCTTCCTAACTCTCTTTCAATAACTTGCTTGATTAACTGCTCACTTTTTTCCATAACATATGTTTGAACAGGTAATCTATTAAGTGGTGGTGTTTCAATTTGTGATAAACCTCTAATACCCATAAGTGACATTTGTAAAGTCCTTGGAATTGGAGTTGCAGTTAAAGTTAAAACATCGATTGTTTCTCTCAACTGTTTAATTTGTTCTTTTTGTCTTACACCAAATCTTTGTTCCTCATCAATACATAATAAGCCCAAATCCTTGAATACAACATCTTTTGATAAGATTCTATGTGTTCCTACTAAAAGATCGATTTTTCCATTTTTTAAATCTTCAAAAATAACTTTTTTTTGTTTCAATGTTGTAAAACGATTTAATAAAGCAATTCGAACTGGGAAATTTTCAAATCGTTTGATCATTGTATGATAATGTTGAGCGGAAAGAATTGTTGTGGGACATAAGAAAGCCACTTGTTTATTTGCAAGAATTGCCTTAAAACACGCACGTAATGCGACTTCCGTTTTTCCAAATCCTACATCCCCACATAAAAGACGATCCATTGGTCTTGGAAGTTCCATATCTGCTTTAATTTCTTTGACTGCTTCTTGTTGATCAGGAGTTAACTCATACCCAAAGCATTCTTCAAATTGAATCTGTAATGCATCATCTTTAGGATAAGCAAATCCAGCCTGTTTCATTCTTGCTGCATAAAGTTCAATAAGTTTATCAGCTAAATCATCAACCTTCTTACGAACACGTTGTTTTGTTTTTTGCCATTCGGAACTATTCAGAGAATGAATCTTAGGAGATTTTCCATCACGTGAAGCATATTTTCGAACCAATTTAAAGTTCTCTACTGGAATATATAAAGTATCATTACCTTTATATGCTATATACAGGTAATCTTTCTTTGCCCCTTTTGTTTCCAAAGTTTTAATACCCATATATTGTCCAATACCATGTGTATCATGAACAACATAATCACCAATATTTAATTCTGTATAATCATTAATGATTTTTGCATCTTTATATTTAATATAACCTTTCTTTTTCTGGGAATTAACTTTAAATAATTCCGTCTCTGTTAACAAAACAATATGTTCTTCATAGAAATCCATACCAGTTTTAAATGAACCCATATAAATATTAACACCATTGTAGATATTTTCATCATTTCCTACCATAGTATATGGGATAGCATTTTGATCTAATAACTCAATCATCATTTGTATTTGATGACTATTATCTAGACACATTAATACTTTGTTTTGAATTAAATAATCTTTAATCTGCTGAACCAATTGTTTTTCATTAAGTAAAGAGAGTTGAACTTCTCTTGTTAAAAAAGAAATTTGTTTATCATTTGTTCTAAAATCAAGAAAGTCAATTTGTTTTTGAGATAATAAAGGTATGATTTCCTGATAAAGAATCAAACCTTTTATCATTTTTCCAACACCTTGTAACTCGTGAGTATAATAAAATGTTTCTTCAACATATTGTTTGTAAACATTTGTAATTTTTTCATAGCTAGAGGTCATCAAAAGAACATGATCAAAATATGAAGATAGTGTTGTTGTTGAAGAAAATAAACTTAAATACTGATATAAACGAGTTGAATAATCATGGCCCTTTAATGCTTCTATATCAATAGAAATTTCTTCCTCTAAATTCTCTTTATACTCTTCACATTCTGTTTTATCTTTCAATGTTTCAATAACTTTTATAGCCTCTGGAATTTCCTCTTCTCTATAGAGAAGATCTGTTGCAGGCAAAATGGTCACTTCTTGAACTTTTTCTAGTGACCTCTGAGTATTTTTATCAAAGAATCTTAAACTTTCGATTTCATCATCAAAGAATTCAATACGAATTGGATTATCATATTGAATAGAATAAACATCAATAACACCACCACGTTTAGAATAATAAAAAGGTTCATCAACCCTTTGAATCATTTGATATCCACTATGTACTAAACGTTGACGTAACTCAATAGGTTCTATAACCATACCAGTTTTTAAAGACAAAGTATTCTCCATAAACAAATCACGATTAGGAATATGACGTATAACACTATGTGTATGACAGATAACGACCATATCTTGAGATTTACATAATGCTGCTAAAGCATTAATTCTTTCTCCCATGATTTCTTGGGAAGATGCAAGTGCCTCTATTCGCAAAGATTCATCACATGGAAAAAAAGCAACTTTGTTTTTTAGAATAGGATATAGTTCCTGATATAACAATTGAGCTTGGTATAAACTCTCTTTGACAATCAGCATTGGCCTTTCAGAACTGAAAAAAGCACTAGCAATGAGGATTGCCTCATCACTAGCGTGGGATACCACTATCTCGCCTTTTCCCTTCATTAAAGCAAGATAAGCTGGATTATCTTTTAATATTTGAATAATCTTTTTCATTTTTATCTCCTCTAATTATATACATTCATAGCAGCAACAAAACCTTTATTCAAGTATGTCTCAATAGCTTTGACTGCATCTTCAACTCCTTGATCAATCAGGGGCTGCTCATCTTTTTGAAAACGCCCTAAAACATAGTCGACAACCTTGATTCGAGGATGTTTATCAATACCTACACGAATACGCTGAAATGACTGTGTTCCAACATGGGCAATAATGCTTTTAACTCCATTATGTCCCCCAGCACTACCACTTTGTCTTAAACGCAATTTTCCTACTGGCATATCCATATCATCATAAACCACAAGTAAATCCTCAACATCAATCTTAAAATAATCCATAACTTGACGCACTGACTCTCCTGAATTATTCATATATGTCATAGGTTTCAACAAAATAACATCTTCCCCATGATATTTAAACTTAACATATTCACCTTTGAACTTTGTTGTAGAAATAGAAACATTCATCACATCAGACAAACGATCCATTACCATAAATCCAACATTATGTCTTGTATTTTCATAATCCTTACCAGGATTACCTAAACCAACAATTAATTTCATAAAAACTCCTATCTGACAAGTATAGCCATACAAACTCCATCTATACTTAATTTTCCATCAATTATTTTCCCTTTTTCAGTATGATGCAATACTGTATAACCATCTTCAACATCAACTTCTACTGAATCAGTCGAAGCATTAAAATAAACAATAATATCTTGATATTCTCCATCATCTTGATGTAATTTATATTGTATCATACGATGATCAATATTTTCTAATTGAACATTTGCTCGTATCATATCATAATCTGCATATCTAAAACAAGGATTATTCTTTCTTAAATGAATTAAAAACTGCACAAATTGTACTGTGTCTATTTCAAAATCCTTACGATTCCAATCAAGAGCATTAACCTGATCACCAGCATTGTAAGTATTTTGCAAACCACCTTTTGTTCTAAAGAACTCCTGACCACTATGAATAAAAGGAATACCTTGAGACAAAATGACAGCAGCTAATAATAATCTTAAACGCTTCTTCTTTGTTTCTTCATCTTCATCATAATTAGAAATCTGGAATTTATCATAACAAGTTGCATTATCGTGACATTCTACATAATTAATAGACTGTGAGATATATTCAAACATATCAAGATTACAAATCGCTTTCATAGCATCATTCGTCTTATATGTATCACCAGAAAAATATCCTTTTGTTTCCATTTGATTTGTTCCTCTTAAAGTATCTCTAAAGAAATCATTAAAGAATCCAATATGAGGAACTTTTCTATTATTTTGTATTGTTGTTCTTTTGTCTTCTGCTAAAGCTGTCATCATATTCCAGCCTTCTCCATAAATAAGAAATGAAGAATCTAGCGCTTTTCCCTGGGCATCTATAAGTTTCATTGTTTCAATATCTATAAGTCCCATAAGATCGAATCTAAAACCATCAACACCATACAAAACTTGCCATCGTTTACACATATCTAGAATATATTTACGACACATCTTTGCTGTTGTATTCAAATCATTTCCACACCATGATCCATTAGACAAACTGCCATCATCATTTCTTCTAAAGAAATAGTGTGGAACTGTTTTTTCTAAAGCATTCATGTTGACATCATGCATATGATTATACACAACATCTAGCACAACTCTCATTCCTCTTGAATGAATGAATTCAATCATTTGTTGTGCCTCATAGACACGTTTATACCCATCATTAGGGTCTGTTACATAACTTCCTTCTGTTACATTATATTGAGCAGGATCATAACCCCAATTGTATAATTCTGATGGGTTTTTCTCATCTACAGTTGCAAAATCATTAATAGGCATTAATTGTATATGAGTGACACCTAAACATGATAAATAATCTAAACCTGTAGGATTGCCACTGTCAGTTGATGTATGCGGCTCTGTAAATGCAGCAAATTTTCCTTTGTTCTTCATACCACTTGTAGAAGACATTGAAAAATCTCTAACACTTGTCTCATAAATAATTGCATCTGTTTTATGCTCAAGTGGTGGCAATTGATGTGGTGGCATAGATAATTTTTGTAAATCAACAATAATATTTGTCCGCCCATTTGATGATGCTGCATATGCATAAGGATCCATTGAGATATCATAATTTCCAGCATGTTTAATGAGATAAAAATAATGAGCATTTTCTAAATCCTCTTCAACAGTATAGCTATAAACACCTTTTAATCCTCTTACCATTGGATAAAGAAAATCTTTTCCATCCTTGATAATCTTTAAAATGACACCAGTTGATAGTGGTGCCCATACCTTAAAAGTTGTTTTTTCTCTTGTATAACAATTTCCTAAATCATCACCTTCATAAAAATAAAGTTCATCAAATTCTTTACACATAGAAAGATATGAAAAATCTAAAAAGCATGTCAATCCATAAGCATCAACGATCTTATAGACTCTTCCCATATGAAATGAAACATGAAAAGCATATTTTTGAAAATCAGGATCATCACTACTATCTAATGCATCTCCTGTTAAAAGAATTAATTCATCAGATTCTAAATCTTTTAAATAAAATTTACTACTTATTCCATTATAATAATTCTTAGAGAGATAAACTCTTATTTCATTAAAATTTATAGCGATAGCTTTCATTCTTATTGCATTAGGTTCCATATTTATATTCCTTTCTCAAACTAAAAAAGCGAGATAAAGCGAACACTTTTCCTCTATGTATAGAGTATAACATAAACTATCTTAAAAAACTATCAAAGTTTGTCAAACTAAAAACTCCTAAAAAATAAAATGACCTATATATAAAATATAAGTCATTTCTGTAGTTCTTTAATCATTTAATAAAATGATTTGTATGAAATTTTTTGACATTCACATTTATTAAAGTATTGGAATGCTTAAAAAACATTATGATTAAAATACCTTATTTATAACTTTTCTTTGAAAATCTTCATGTATTATCAATTTCCTTTCTATCTTTAAATGTTCTTCTGTACATACTTATAACCAACTCAAAGGACTAACCTCATATTTATAGACAATCTGTTCATCTAAAACAGCCATCTTACCTTGTTTAAACTCTTTTCCTATTCCCTCACCTATCTTAGATTCTGCCCATAAATCTATCCCTTTGTATCACTTTATAATAGATATACTCCTCTTAGAGATGTTCAAAATTCCTTATCGGATTTCCCGTAAAGAAACCTATTTTTATTTTTCACATACATTATACTTCAAATTGAATATATGTGTAATAAGCAAACAATTCATAAATATAAAAAAGATCTAAAACTATCTCAATGATAATATTAGATCTTTTAATATTTTTATTCTATGAAAGTGTGCTCGTCTTTTAACGTTTCACTCTATCTAGTTTCCAAATATCAGATACATATTCTTCAATTGTACGATCTGAAGAGAAATATCCAGACTGAGCAATATTAACTAAACACATTTTTGACCATTTAGCACGGTCACGATAATATGCATCAATCAATTCATGTGCTTTGACATACTCTTCAAAATCAGCAAATAAGAAATATTCATCATTTCTATTCATTAATTCATCAAAAATCATTCTAAATTCTTCTCTAGATTCATGGAATGTTCCATCAACAAGTGAATCCACAACACGTTTAATATGTGGATTATTATTATAATAATCCCATGCATTGTATTGTCCATGTTGTCTCAATGTTTCAACTTCATTATCTTTTAATCCAAAGATAATAATATTGTCATCTCCAACACGTTCAGCCATTTCAACATTTGCACCATCTAATGTTCCTATCGTAACTGCTCCATTCATCATGAATTTCATATTACCAGTACCACTTGCTTCTTTTCCAGCAGTTGAAATTTGTTCAGAAACATCTGCAGCTGGCATGATTTTCTCAGCAATTGTAACTCCATAGTTTTCAATAAAGACAACCTTTAAGTAATCACTCGTCTCTGGATCATTGTTTACAATATCAGCTACACTGTTAATCAATTTAATAACCTTTTTAGCAAAGTAATAGGCAGGAGCAGCTTTAGCACCAAAGATAAATGTTCTTGGATAAATTCTAAATTCAGGATTAACTTTCATTTCTTGATATAAGTAAATCACATGCATGATATTTAACAATTGTCGTTTATAAGCATGTAATCTCTTCACCTGAATATCAAAAATACTATTTGTATCTATACGAATTCCATTATGTTTATAGATATAATCAGCTAAAACTTGCTTTCTTTGTTGTTTCACATTATAGAATTTACCTTGGACAATTGAATCATCAACATATTCCATTAATTTTTCTAATTGTTCAGGATGCTTTAACCAATCAGTTCCAATTGTTTCATTTAACAATGCAGACAATTCTGGATTGGAATAAGCTAACCATCTTCTATGAGTAATACCATTTGTTTTATTATTAAATTTATTTGGATATAAGAAATTAAAATCTTTCATCTCTTGTTCCTTAAGAATTTGTGAATGTAGTCTAGCTACACCATTTACACTGAAGCTTCCAGCAATCGCTAAGTGAGCCATATAAACTTGTCCATCTTTAATAATCATAACTCTATTTAATAAGTCATCATCATGATCACTGACCTGTTTAACATAGCCAATAAATCTACGATTAATTTCCTCAATAATCTGATAAATTCTTGGTAATAATGATTCCATTGTAGATACAGGCCATTTTTCTAAAGCTTCAGCCAATATAGTATGATTTGTATAAGCACATGTGTGTGATGTAATATGCCATGCTTCATCCCACTCCATATCATATTCATCAACCAAAATTCTCATTAATTCTGGAATAGCTAAAACAGGGTGTGTATCATTTAACTGAATAACATTTTTTTCATGAAAATTACTTAACGAAGGATAAACCCTCAAATGATTTTTAATAATTGCACGAATACCTGCTGATACAAAGAAATATTGTTGTTTTAAACGCAATGTACGACCCGCCAATGTAGAATCATCAGGATAAAGTGTTTGACAAATATCACGCACTTCCTGAGCATATTGTCTAAAATCTTTATTTGAAGGAATCTCTTCACTTGGTTCAGCATGCCATAAACGAAGTGTATTTGTGACTGTTGTATCATTTCCAACAATAGGCATATCATATGGAACAGCACGAACGCATTCAGCATCTACATGTTCCCATTTTCCAGTTTCTTCATTCCAAACAACACGACCCCAGAATTTAACATCAACAGCATGTTTTGGTTTACGAACTTCCCACATATTCCCCAATCTTAACCATTGATCAGGAACTTCTACTTGATAACCGTTTTCAATTTTTTGTTTGAACAAACCATATTCATAACGAATTGTATTTCCAAAAGCAGGATATGAAAGAGATGCTAATGAGTCCATAAAACAGGCCGCTAACCTTCCTAAACCACCATTACCAAGTCCAGCATCTGATTCTAATTCCTCTAAATCATGAATATTGATTCCATAGTCCTCTAATCCATCTTTAGCAATTTCATAGATTCCTAAGTTCATCATATTGTTAACTAACAGACGACCAATTAAAAATTCCATTGAAAAATAATGAACTTGTTTTTGATAATTCGTTTTTGTTGCCATTTTTGTCATAGCCCAGTTGACAGAGGCATAATCTCTAACCATTGTTTCAAGAACCATAAATTTTTCAGTAATATGAGATTCTTCTACAGTTCTCCCATAAGACTCAATAATTCTTCTTGAAAATTCATATTTAAATTCTTCTTTTGTTTTGAACATACATTTCTCTCCCTTTAATTTCTTTTCAATTCAAAGACCATAGCTGAGAATGGTGCAATATTGACTGCAATTGAATTCTCTTTATGAACTGCTGGTACTTTCTTCGATTTGATTGCACGCTTGTTAATAAAATGACTACCCGTATAACAATCAGTATCAGTGTTAATGATCTCTTTATATGTTCCTGCAACAGGTACAGGAATTTTATACCCTTCATGAGTATTCCCCACAAAGTTCATAATACAAATTAAAACTTCACCATCTGGTGCATAACGTGCATAGGCAAATACACTTTGTTGATTGTCATCAACAACTAGCCACTCAAAACCTTCAGGATAATAATCATACTGATAAAGTGCAGGATGACTTAAAATCATATGATTTAAATCACTAAAATATTTATGGAAAGAATCATGTTGTGGATATTTTAGCAATACCCAGCCTAATGCTTTCTTTTCGTCCCATTCTTTATACTCAGCCAATTCATTACCCATAAAGTTTAATTTTTTACCTGGATGAGTCATCATATACAAGTAAAGAGTCTTACATTGAGCAAACTTCTGATCATTATTTCCCCACATCTTATCTAAGATTGTTCCCTTACTATGAACAACTTCATCATGTGATAAAGGTAAAATATAATTTTCTCTATAAAAGTACATCATAGAAAAAGTTAACTTGTTGTGAGTATCAGGATGTTGACGGAAAATAGGATCTTTCTTAAAATATGCCAATGTATCATTCATCCAACCTAAATCCCACTTATAATCAAAACCTAATCCGCCAGCATGTGGTGCTCTTGTGACATTAGGATAATCACTAGAATCTTCAGCAATTAACATTACACCAGGAAATAAGCCATTCATATGTGAATTCATGCGTTTCATAAATTCAATTGCACCATCATTAACGCCTCTTTCTTTATTTCCTTTCCAATAAATCAAATTACTAACAGCATCAAAACGAATACCATCAATATGAAAATAATGTGCCCAATAATGAACAGAAGACATCAAGAAACTACGCACTTCTTCTCTTCCTAAATCAAAATAACAACTATCCCATTCTGTATATCTCAAATTAATATCTGGATATTCATAAACATAACCACCATCAAATTGATGTAATCCATGTCCATCTTTTACAAAATGTGCAGGAACAAAATCCATAATCACACCAATATTATTTTTATGACAAGCATTAATAAATGCCATTAATTGTTTAGGATTTCCATAACGACTTGTTGCACTAAAATATCCTGTCGCCTGATATCCCCATGATCCATCAAATGGGAACTCAATCAAAGGCATTAACTCAATATGAGAAAATCCATTTTCAACAACATAAGGAATAATTTCATCAATCATTTCCTCATAACTATAATATTCACCATCTTCTTCATCAGTAAAATCTTTTTTCATCTTCCATGAACCAATATTGGCCTCATAAATATTTAAGACTTTATCAAAATTCTTTGTACGCTTATTCAACCAGCGCTTATCTGCCCACTTAAATCCATCAATATTATAGACCTTAGAAGCAGTTGCAGGACGAAGTTCACTAAAAAAAGCATAAGGGTCTGCACGATCTACCCATGAACCATTAGGTGTCTCAATGCGGTATTTATATGTAGCATACTGTTTTATATGTGGAATAAACAATGTAAAGATACCTCCATCAGTATATCTTTCCATATAATGTTCTTCCCCATTCCAGTTATTAAAATCCCCTACGACTTGAACACTCTTTGCATGAGGTGCATAAACACTAAAACGAACACCTTTGTCACCATCATTTTCTTCAAGATGTGCTCCAAAGACTTTGTACATCTCTAAGCAGTTACCTTCATGAAAGAGCTGAATTAAAAAATTATCTAATTTTGCCATGGTAAAACCCCTTTCGTATAGTTTTATTATACATGATATGATTTTAAAAAGCATTAAGATTTATCATTTGAAAAAATATAAATTGAAACACATATCCTCCCAAAAAGACAAAAAGTAACAAGTCTGTTTTTGAGACTTGTTACTTTATTCATCTTTGATAAACTCTATAATATCATTAGGAGTACATTCTAAAATATGACATAATTTCTCCAATGTATATGTTGAAATTCCTTTATTATGTTTGAGATTATGTACTGTTCTTGGGTTAATATCATGTTTATGAATTAATGCATATGAAGATATACCCTTTTCTTTCATTTTATCAAATAATGGTCTATAACTAATCATCTCTCATCACAACCTCTGCTATATTATCCCCTTTTCATTTCATAATGAATATACTGAAAAATGTATCTATATAGATAATTGACATTGTTAATGAGAGTATTCAAAAAACTAAAAATAAAAATAGTGAACTTTATAGTTCACTAAAATTATTTAACAACAACTTCATTAATATCTTTGAGTATTATAGAAAAACTTCCATCAGGTTGCTTAACCTTCTCTAAATGACTACCTGATAAATATTCTTCAATAGGCAAACGCACTTCAATCTCATCATCTAAGACAAGTTTACAAGTATCAATAGCTCCAGCTAATGCTTTAATTTGATCTTCCTCACCAATACCCAAATCCTTTAACATGACTTCACTTTCTTCCTGTGCCTGATAATCTCTTTCAAGTACTTTTTTAACAATTTCTAAAGGTTTGACTGGCTGATTACTTTCCATTTTTTCTTGAATTTCTTGTTTCATGAGTGGCAATGCCTTGCCATCATTAACATTATAAATATCATCCATCTTTTTAATAACTTTTTTCATAGTGGAAAACTTTTGTTTATCAGTTAATTTTTCTTCACCTTTTATCCATTGAGGATTTAAATAAAAGTCAGGCTTTCCATCTATCGTATATTTCTTTTCAATCAAAAACAATTGTTTTTGATCACAGTTCATAATAATGGCTTCATCAACTGCTGCTCCCATCATTGGTAAAACCTGCTGTTTCGTAATACGTACAATTCCATCTTCAACCACACTCATTGGAATCATTCGGTAATTCAGCTTTAAGACAGCGACATGTCTTTCTCCATTTTTATAACAATCCACAAAAAGAACATTACTATTTGGCATCTCTTCAATCACTGAACCTAATGCAAATAGTTTATCTGTCATTTCATTAGCTTGCTTTATAAATTCTTCATCACTTTCAATTAACTTTTCACTTCTTAACATCATTTCATGTAAAGAACCTACAGTTAACTCTTTCATAACTGGAGAATTCAAGGCTTTCTCAACCTTTTTTCGATAATAATCAATTGATGTCTCATTCAAATCAACAAATGATGCTGAATGAAAAATTTTACGATGTTCAAAATCTAACATATGCATTAATATTTTATTAATAATGATTGTATTCATATTCTTCACCTGCCGATGTGATTATATCATATTTCTTTTCACATTATAAGAAATACTTTATAATATTATCGAGGTGAAAACAATGAAGATTATTATCGCACCAAGTAAAACAATGAAGTATAAAGACAGTGGCTTTGAATTAACTGAACAATTCTTTCCTGAGCAAACACAATATCTCCAGACACTCTTAAAACAATATAACGATGAAACTCTATGTGAGCTTATGAAAATATCATATAAACAAGCAACTCAAGTTTATCATTATTTTCATCAAACATACCCGTCTTATCCTGCATTATCCTTATATCAAGGAACTGTTTTTAAACAACTAGAACTTGATCAATATAAAAATCATTTAGATTATCTTAACTCACATCTTAGAATCATGTCTGCTTACTATGGAACATTAAAGTACAATACAGGTATAACGCCATATCGTTTAGATATGACAATGAAACTTCCACATGTAAATCTCTATGAATATTGGTATACCCCTCTCTATCAGCATTTTGAGAATGAAGATTTTATTATTTCATTAGCATCAAAAGAATTCACAATGATGTTGCATCATCCTCATATTTACTTTATTGATTTTATGGAAAGAAAAGATAATCAATTCAAAAGAAATGCAATGATTATTAAAAAAGCGAGAGGTCAGATGCTTAATCAAATGATATTACAAGAAGTACATACTTTAGAGGATATTCAAAAACTAAATATTGATGGCTTTACATACAATCCAATATATAATCAAGAAGGTACACTTGCTTTTGTGAGATAAAAATATAGAAACATAATTGACATTCATATATGCTCTGCTATAATGGGTATTGCTCGGAGGGCAAATCATTAAAATGATTAGCTGGACAAGGGTATAGATCTTTAGAATCTATTCCTTTGTCCAGTTTTTTATGTTTAGAGGAGGAAACGAATATGGATTTCATAAATGGAAAACTAAAACCAATTTATTTCAAATATCTTGCTGCAGCCTTTGGGAGTGCATTAATCACATCCATTTATTCTATTGTTGATATGGCTATTGTTGGACAATATCAAGGACCTGATGGAACAGCTGCATTAGCAGTTGTGGCACCTATATGGAATATTATATTTAGTTTAGGACTGCTTATGGGTATAGGTGGTTCTATCATATTTAGCACTTTAAAAGGAAGTTCAGATCAAAACACTCACAGTCAAAATGAATATTTTTCAACTGCTGTCATAGGTTCTCTTCTTTTGGCTGTCATATTTTGGATTGTCATTATCTTCTTTGACAAACAACTCCTTACATTTTTTGGAGCCAAAGACAATTTAATGCCATTAGCCTTAGAATACTTAATTCCCATAAAATTTGTTATTCCATGTTTTTTATTCACACAAATGTTAGCTGCATTTTTAAGAAATGATAACAGTCCTACATTGGCGACTGTAGCTGTCCTCTTAGGTGGCGTTTTCAATATATTTGGTGATTATACTTTTGTCTTTCTTTTTGATATGGGTATCTTTGGAGCGGGATTGGCAACTGCTATTGGATCAGTTATCTCATGTTTCATCATGTTATTACATTTCTTATCAAAGTCGAATACATTATATCTTGTGAAACCTACACATATCTTTCTTAAATTCAAAAAGATTTGTGTCACTGGATTTTCGACGTTCTTTATAGATATAGCAATGGGCATTCTTACAATTCTTTTCAATCGACAAATCATGAAATATCTAGGTACAAATGCTCTTTCAATTTATGGCATTATTGTTAATATAAGCACTTTTGTTCAATGCTGTGCTTACAGTGTTGGACAAGCTTCACAACCTATTATTTCTATGAACTATGGTGCAAAACAAGGGGATAGAATCAAGGAAACCTTAAAGTATGCGCTCTGTTCAGTCGCTTTCTTTAGCATCTTATGGAGTGCATTATCGCTTTGCATACCCAACATATTTGTTACATTTTTTATGAAACCAACTGATGAAATACTTGCAATGGCTCCAGCTATTATAAGCATATATGGACTTTCATTTATATTACTGCCATTCAATATTTTTTCTACTTATTATTTTCAGGCATTATTAAAACCGCAAATATCTTTTATTATTTCCATAACAAGAGGATTAATTGTTAGTGGTATTTTGATTTTCTTACTCCCACTATTGAATGTTCATTATATTTGGTTCACTATGTTATTTACAGAGATAATTGTCGCATTCTTCTCAGTTATCTCAATGATATACTACACAAAATCTTTACCTGCTAAAACCCACTAAAGTAACGCTGATAAAAAAGTATTATTCTCACTTTTCAGTTTGAATGATACTTTTTTATAAATATATAGACTAAGTTCAATAAACTTAAATTCATTTATAGCCGTTTTTCATTATATATTATTAAGCATTAAAATATTTACGCAATTTAGAATCACCATTTTTGATAATAATCGGTTCATTGGAAGCATTCATAAATAGGAAATGCAATAATCCTATTCTTCAACTAGAACATTGCATTAATTCTTGAAAATTAAAAACAAAATATTTATATTCAATATCCTGATTTGTATATAATGTGATTATTTTGATTTCTGGTGATTGATTATATAAGTCATCAAATATGAGTTCTTTGAGTCATTGCTTAAAATCAGAGATAGGTATTGATAACCTTTATTCACAAACACATTAATCATAACTTCCATTCATTTAAGCAACTGATCCAATTAATAATGGTCTAAGCAACATCTGTGGATCTTAATCATCATAAGTACAATAACCCGCCTAAAGAACCAGTCATAATACTTGAAATCAATTCATTCTTTTTCCACCTCAATTTATTATTATAAATAAATGATATGATACATTTGTATTGACCTCAATGTTAACTATTCATATTGAAATTCACATATTTATACTTGCAAATTAATAAAGAAAGTTTTCACAAAAAAATAGGACAAAAAACAATATAGTTTCTTGCCCTATCATTATCACTTTTAAAATGTCTTTATTTCTTTAAATAATGATACTGCATTGCCTGGGAAATATTTGTCGAACTTACACCTAATTTCTCAAGTATTGTATATGCAAACTCCAATGCAGCAGCTGGTCCTCTACCTGTAATAATATTTTGATCAATACAAGTGAATGAATCTTGATAAATACCTGAAGGTATTTCATTTTCAAATCCAGGATAACACGTAAACTGCTTATTTTCTATAATACCTGCTTTTTCTAAAGAGATTGGCCCAGCACAAATTGCTGCAATCCATTTTCCTTTTTGGTTAAAATCCTTTAAAATATCAATAACTCTTTGATCACTTCTCAACGAAGATGCTCCTGGCATACCACCTGGCAATACAACAACATCTGCCTCATATGCTGATTCATCAAATAAACAATCCATTGTCACTTTAACACCATGTGAACTTATAACTTCCATACTGTCCATACCTAACATATCACATTTTACATCAGCACGCCTTAACACGTCCACAACACTCAACGCCTCTAATTCTTCAAAACCTTCTTTAAATAACACTATTGCTTTCATGTTCATTCTCCTTTTCACTTAATTTGAGTAAAATTACCATTAGTATTATAAGTCCAACACCTAATAAAATATGTCCAATTCCAGCAATACCAGAAATAGCTGCATTCATCCCTGAACTTACTGATGTTCCTAATACCTGTAGAACACCTCTCATCATCAGCATTATAACAGTTATAAGAAGTCCACCATTATATACAATCATAAAATATTTAAACTTCTTTTCAGAAATCAAATTTGTACGTTGACTAAATAATGCCAAAATCATAAACATAAAAGTTCCTAAAACCATAAGATGAACGTGGATATTCGCTAAAACTGTTGTTCCAGTAAAACCATTTAATTTCGTAAATTCACGATAAAAAACACCACCTACTAAAGCAAGTATAACATATATAAATGAAACTTTAATCATTTTCTTCATGACTATTCCTCCTATTTTCAAGATATATTATAGAAATCATGACATATTTTTTCAACTCATGTGCTCTCAAATGAGAAAAGCTATCTTATGATAGCCTACCATGAAATCACTTTATTTCTTTTATCTATATCTTTTAATGTATTAATAAAGTCTTGAAGGTTCATTATTTTTTCTTTTGTCTTTTTCTTATTAGCAAGGGAAACACTATTAGCATCACTTAAAAGAACCATTGGAACCTTATCATAAGTAATGCGTGCATTTATAATTTCATATGATTTTTCTTTTGTTTTCAGATTTGTTTTCTCTTGTATATCACCTATTAGCAACATTGAATATGCATAATGAGTCACAACCTCTTTAGATTGAGAAGATAAAATTTCTTTACCATCTGGTCCTTCAGGTTTTATATATTTAGAAAATACTTGATTTTTTGAGAGGCTATAATTACCAATCTTTGTACCCTTCTCTAATTCAATTTTAAATTCTTTATAGGCTGAAGATGATTGTTCTTTTGAAATAGCATTTATGTATGTTGAAACAATTTTCTGATTTTCTGCAACAAGGCTTATACTATATTGATCTGATTGGGTAACTTTCTTCTCTTCTGAAGTTGGTTTGAATAATAAAAATGCAGCAATCAGAAATATGACAATCATGATAGCAAATATAAGAACTTGCGCCTGTCTTGTTATTTTTTTCATATAATCCATCACCTCTTTGTCTTATTTTATCATGTTTTGAAGACTTACACAATCAACTACACTTTTTCTATAAATTATGTTATGATTAAAAAGTCAAAGAAGGTGAAAAAGTGATAGATAAAACTCATATTGTCAAGAACAATAAAACCATGCTTTATATAACATATGCAATATTATTAGCCTTTGTTGTCTTTAACTATGAAACAGTCTTTTCAGTTGTTGGATATTTATTATCTTTAGCAACACCGCTATATATTGCTATTATTATTGCGTTTATCTTAAATATTCCAATGCGAAAGATTGAGCATTTATATGGTAAAAAGATTAAGAAAAAAGGATTAAAAAGAGGACTGTCCATTACGACAACTTTAATCCTTGCTATTATTTTACTTGTTCTCTTCTCTTCATTTATTATTCCAAAATTAGGAGAGAGTATTAGTTTAATCATTACCAATATATTTAATTATTCTAATCGTTTAGTTACTTTAGTGAATGATGCATTGGCACAATTCAATGTGAATTATGCCATTAATTATGATTCTATTCAACAAGCATTAACCAATATGGATTTGAATAGTTTTCTTTCTAAAAGTGGAGACTTATTAGGAAATGCAGGTATTAATTTAATATTTCAATCTATTGGTATTTTTGGAACATTTATCAATGCTATTACATCGTTTATTATGGCTTTATATTTATTAGCTAATAAAGAAACACATTTAAGACAATTGAAGAAGATAGTTACATTCTTCTTTGGTTATAAAGAATCTCTTGTTATCTTTGATATTGGTGCTGAAGCCAATCATTATTTTAATGGCTTTGTATCTGGTCAGCTTTTAGAATGTTGTATTCTGACATCATTGATGTATGCTGGTTTTAAGATTTCCGGTATGCCTTTCCCTGAATTATTAGCCTTTATCATAGGAATTGCAAGTTTAGTTCCAATGTTTGGAGGTTTTGTGGGATTTGGTATCAGTTTTGTATTGGTTTTAGCTGTTGAACCAACTCAAGCTATTATCTTTACTCTTTGCTTTGTTATTATTCAACAGTTTGAAGCAAATATTATTTATCCAAGAGTTGTTGGTGGTGCTGTTGGGATATCTGGTGTTTATGTACTTCTTTCTTTAGTTATCTTTGGAAATCTCCTTGGTTTCTTTGGACTCTTAATTGCAGTTCCAAGTATGGCTTTGATTTATGCAGTTGGTAGCCGTGTTGTCAATATTGCACTTTATCGAAAACATATTGAAGTCACAGATCATTCAATTACAAAGATTGATCCAGATAATCTTTAAATGAACATCATATATATTTAAAATTATTTTTATAAAAGTTCTTATCATCATTAAAGATAGGAACTTTTTTATTATAAAATAGTCTTCTTAAATAAAATAAACATGCAAAAGGCTAATGAGTTCAATGAAGAATTTCATTAGCCTTATTTCATCAAATTTTATCATTTTGATGTTCAATAAATGATTTCAATTCTTTTTCTGTCCCAAGTACATAATGTGTTTCAGTGACTTTGTTTTGGATACCAGCTTCATAATCCAATCCACTTTTATTATAATCATATGTCAAAGAAGTTCTTGTCTTTTCAACAGTTGGATTTGGATGAGGAATTGCTGATAATAATGATTTGGTATATGGATGGAGTGGATTATTAAATATTTCTTCAGCAGTTCCTGTTTCTACTAAATGTCCTAAATGTAAAACACCTATACGGTCACTAATATATTTGACCATTGATAAGTCATGGGCAATAAACAAATAAGCAATATTTGTTTCCTTTTGAATCTTTTTCATTAAATTGACAACTTGAGCTTGAATAGAAACATCCAAAGCTGAAATAGCTTCATCAGCTATAATTAAATCGGGATTCATAATTAATGCTCTTGCTATGCCAATACGTTGACGTTGTCCCCCTGAGAATTGATGTGGATAACGTGAAGCATGTTCTCTAGAAAGACCGACAAGTTCTAAGATTTCATAAACTTTCTCATTTCTTTCTTGAATTGAAGAATAAGCTTTATGAATATCTAATCCCTCTGCAATAATATCAAGAACCTTTTTTCTAGGGTTTAAACATGCCATTGGATCTTGAAATATCATTTGCATATTAGTACGTAAATCTTTTAAAGCATTCTTACTCATTTTCCCTGAAATATCTTCACCATTAAAGATAATGGAACCATCAGTTGGTTTATATAAACGAATAATACTTCTCCCCGTTGTTGATTTTCCTGAACCAGATTCTCCAACAAGTCCATATGTTTCTCCTGGCATAATTTCAAAAGAAATACCATCAACTGCTTTAACTGTAAAATTACGATTAATCTTAAAATGTTGTTTTAAATCTTTAACAACAAGGATAGGTTGTTTACTTTCCATTTGCTAACCCCTCCTCTTTCATTTTCTCTATACGTTTCTTCAGCGTTTCAGGCATTTCTACCTTAGGTGCTTTTTCATGCATTAACCAGCTTGCAACTTTATGACTGTTTGAACCAGGAACATCAAACATTGGTGGTTCAACCCTTAAATCAATGTTTAAGGCAAACTGATTTCTTGGTGCAAAAGCATCTCCTTTAATCTCATGAGCAAGATTAGGTGGTGTGCCAGGAATTGTATAAAGTTCATCATCATCTGTATCCAAATCTGGCATTGATGATAATAACCCCCAAGTATAAGGATGACGTGGATCATAGAAAATTTCATTAATCGTTCCAGTCTCAATAATTTTACCTGCATACATAACATTAACAAAATCAGCTACCTTTGCTACGACACCTAAATCATGAGTAATGTAAATAACTGACAAATCTTTTTTTCTTTGTATATCTTGAATCAATTCAAGGATTGTTGCTTGAATTGTTACATCCAAAGCAGTCGTTGGTTCATCACAAATCAATACATATGGATCACAAGATAAAGCAATGGCAATGACAACTCTCTGTCTCATTCCTCCTGAGAGTTGATGAGGATAATTCTTCATACGCTTTTCAGCATCTGTAATCCCAACTTCTTGTAACAGTTCAACTGCTTTTTGATATGCTTCTTCTTTAGACTTTCCATAATGATAAATCATTGGTTCCATAACTTGCTTTCCAATTGTCATAGTAGGATTTAATGAAGTCATAGGATCTTGAAAAACCATTGCGATTTTACGTCCACGGATTTCTTTTTGCATTTCACGTTCACTTAATTTAACAATATCTCGTTCTTGTCTTTCTCCAGTATTTTCATCATGCCAAACATATTCAATTGAACCACTTTCAATCTTTCCATTGTTCGCCAATATCCCCATAATAGCTTTTGTTGTAACTGATTTCCCAGAACCAGACTCACCTACAATGGCAATTGTTTCACCTTTATATAAATCAAGATCAACTCCACGAATAGCATTGACTTGTCCAGCATCAGTTTGAAATGAGATACTTAAATCTCTGATTTTTAAAATTCTTTCTCTATCAGCCATACCCTACATCTCCTTCATTGTTGGATCTAATGCATCACGAAGTCCATCTCCAAATAAGTTAAAACTTAACATTAAAATTGATAACACAACTGCTGGAATAATCATCATATATGGATATACCAAAAAACTATTAAAACCATCATTAATTAATGTTCCAAGTGAAGCCATTGGAATTGGTAATCCTAAACCAACAAAAGATAAATATGCTTCATAAAAAATTGCATTTGGAATAGACATCATAACCATGATAATCATTTGACTATAAATATTTGGTAAAATTTCTTTAAAGATAATAAAGAAATCACTTGCACCAAGAGTACGTGAAGCCAAAACAAACTCATCTTCTTTCACTTTAAGAACCTGTGCTCTTGTAATACGACTCATTCCAATCCATTCTGTAAATGCCAAAGCAATAATAATTGTTGTTAAAGATGCTTTCATAACCATCATTAATAAAATTAAGACAACCAATGTTGGTATAGAATTCATAATTTCCTGGAAACGCTGCATAATCGCATCAACCTTCCCACCAAAATATCCTGAAATCAAACCATATGTCATTCCAATAACAACATCAATAAAAATAGCTGCAACTGCAATAAACAATGAATAACGTGTCCCTGTCCACAAACGAACCCATAAATCTCTACCATAAGCATCAGTTCCAAACCAATGTGTTGCATTTGGTTCTACATTCTTTATAGCTGTATTAATATCATCAAATTTCCAATGAGACAACATTGGTGCAAAAATAGCCAATAGAATCACAACAACAATAAATGCAAAACCAATAACTGCTCCTTTATTCTTAGAGAAACGACGCATTGCATCTTTCCATGCAGGAACTGCAGGTGCTACAACATCTTTAGTGATGTCTTGCTTGTCGCCAACAAATTCAAAATCAGTTTCTAAAAACTCAAACTTATCCATCACTAATCATCCTTTCCTAATCTAATTCTTGGATCGATGATACCATAAGAAACATCAATCACTAACATCATAATAATATACATTGCTGCATATAAAAATGAACATGCCATAATTATGTTATAATCATTTGTTAAAATACTTCCAATTAATAATGTTCCTAATCCAGGGACACTACAAATCTTTTCGACAACCATTGTTCCCGTCATTAAGTTGACTAGGATTGGTGCTAAAATTGTGATGACTGGAATCAATGCATTTCTAAGTGCATGTTTCATAATCAATGTATTTTTATCTAAACCTTTTGCCTTAGCCAAGGTCATATATTCGCTTCCCAGAACTGAAATCATCTCTGTTCTCGTAAAACGGGCGACATTGGCAATAACCCCTACTGATAGAGCAAGAACAGGCATAATCGAAGAATAGATAGCATCATTGGAATCATACATGGTTGGTAATATATGCAATTGACTGCCTAAGAATATTAAAATCAGTAAGGCAAAAACAAACGATGGAACTGATACCCCTATAACGGATAAAATTGTTGCAAATGTATCCCAAAAGGTATTTTTATGCAATGCTGCAAATACACCTAATGCCATGCCAATAACTGTTCCAAAAATAACAGCTGAAATTCCTAAACTAAATGATATTTGTGCAGCATCTCCTACCAGTGTTGCAACTGGCATATCTTTATACATATTAAAAGAAACACCAAAATCTCCTGTTAACATATTTTTTAAATAAGTGAAAAACTGTACGATAATTGGCTGATCCAAACCATACTTTGCCATGATTGCTGCTCTTTGTGCTGGACTTAACTTTTCATTGTTAAATGGTGTCCCTGGCAAAAACTTAATCATGATAAATAAGACAGCCAAGATGACAAGCAAAGTAATGATTGAGATAATCACACGTTTTCCAATATATTTGAGTGTTGACTTATTCATCAAATTCCTCCTTTTAAAAGATAAACACAATACAGATACCTATATTGTGTTTATCATGCTTTCATTCTTTATTTAATTGAACTATTCAGCAATGTCTACATAAGTAAATGTATAAGGTACACCTACTGGTTTATGAACCAATCCAGAAACCTTTGTATTTTGAAGAACTGCTGTTCCTTTTTCAAATACAGGAATGTATGCATAATCATCCATTGCAATCTTTTCTGCTTCTTGTAAATAAGTCCAACGTTGTGTATCATCACTAGCTTGTTTTGCTTGATCCATTTTTCCATCAAATGCTGAACTTGTATATTTACCATAGTTGTTAGAATTATTAGTTAATAACAAGTTAAGGTAAGTTGTTGGATCTCCATAGTCTGGTCCCCAACGAGTACAACAAATATCATAGTCTCCATTTTTTTGTTTTGTATAGATTCTATCTTGTTTTGTTGTTGCAACCATTTCAATTTCTAAACCTTTTAATTTAGAGAATGAATTTTGTAAATAAGTTGCTAATTGATCCATTGGTGATTCATCTGTACCATAAGTTAATCTTAATTTAATACTTGAAACTCCTAATTCTTTTAATCCTGCATCTAATGCTTCTTGAGCTTTTGTTGTATCATAAGCAGTAAATGTTGCGGCAGTATCGCGGAAATCTTTACCATCTGGTCCAGTTGACAATTCAGCAGGAATAAATCCTCTTGCGGCTTTAGAACCATCTTTTAAGATATTTGCTGTAAAGTCTTCTCTATTAATAGCTAATGATAATGCTTTTCTCACATTTGCATTTGCTAATTCTTTTGTTTTAAAGTTTAAACTTAAATAGAATAAATATCCTTCATTAAAAGTTTGATAAGAATCATCATCTTTATATTTATCTACTAAATCAGAATTGATTGGTGCAAAATCATTTTTTCCACCTTCAAAGTTTGTTGCAGCTGCTTTTGGTTCTTGAACCAAATTCATAACTAAGTTATCAATCTTCACAGCATCAGCATTCCAATAATCTTTATTCTTTTCATAAGTTGCCTTATTTCCAGGTTTCCATGTTTTCATCACAAAAGCACCACAAGATAATACATTTTCAGCACTCTTAGCATATTGGTCACCTTTTTCTTCACAGAACTTTTGATTAATTGGATAATAGCAAGGGAAAGTCATTAATTCTTTAAAATAAGAAATCTTACGTGTGATTTTTACTTCTAATGTTTTTTCATCAGTAGCTTTTACACCCATCTTATCTAAATCAGCCTGAGTAATATCTTGTTTGTTATCCATTTTTGCAAGAATTTCATCAGCACCAACTAATGCCGCACCATCACTACCTAACATATAAGCATAGTTACCATTCTTTTTCATAATTCTTTGCCATGCATAAACAAAATCATTTGCTGTCACAGCATCCCCGTTTGACCACTTTGCATCTCTTAAATGGAAAGTGTAAGTTAAACCATCATCACTTACATCAACTTTCTCTGCTAATGCTTCAGTAATTTTTCCGTCTTTATCTAACCCCATTAATCCATCAATACAAGCATGCATTGCATTAAATGACATACCATCATCTGCATCTGATGAATCTAAATTTTTGATGTCTAATTCACTAGCAAAAGTAAATGTTTTACCACTTGTTCCACTATCTGAACCACATCCAACTAACATTGCTACTGCTAACCCTGCAGCAACTAAAGCTTTTAGTTTTTTCATGTTTTCTCCCTCCATAAACATATTTAATAAACAAGTTTCCTTGTATATGCATTAAGTATATACACACAAACACTTGTTGTCAAACAGTTTTTAATTATTTTTGTTTAATTTTTATTAATTGTCTAAATTTTACAAATATTTTTAGATATTTATTAAAGTTATCCTAAATATTATTTATTGTGTATACAATGATACAATAAATAAGCGACTTTTATTGACAAAATAATTAGATTGTCTTTACAATTCATATGTATATAAATAATCATTTATGATATTTCAAAATAAAGAAAAAAAGACAATAATGTCTCTTTATTTTATCCAATGCTCAAGAATTGCTCTTACTGACCTATTCATTTCATGACGAAATTCAGCAAAAAACTTTCTTTTTGCAAATGCCTGAATATATTGTTCTAATGCTTTTTCATCTTTATTTGATTGTTTCATAAACATTGATTTTGTTTCTGTTATATCCTTTTGATGATAATAATCAATATGAACTAAATCCTCTAATTCAAATCGTTTTGGTTTCATACGATCTTTTTGTTGCTGTGTTGGTTTTCCAAACACAACCATAATATATGGTACAGTATATTTAGGTAATCGAAACAGTTCTTGATGGACTTCAAAGTTTTCTAAAATATCTCCAATATAACACGATCCTATTCCTAGTGATTGGGCAGCAACAACAGCATTATGGGCAGCAATTGTACAATCTTGTCCAGCTAATATAAAATCAGACTCTTCTAATTTTGGCATATCATCTGTATATTCATTAAAGATATCATACCATTTTTGATAATCAGCTAAAAATATCAAGATCATGGGTGCCTTTGCTATAAATGGTTGATGATCACATAAAACTGCTAAACGCTCTTTAAGTTCCTGATCCTGAACATCTATAATCGAATATAAGGCCATATTTCCTGCCGTAGGTGCCTGTAATGCTGCTTCTAATATCATTCTTTTTTCTTCTTCTGTAATTGGTTCATCACGAAAATCTCTTACAGATTTACGTAGACATAGTTCTTCAAATGTTTTATTCATGAAAAGTCCTCCATTTCCATACTTTATTTTGATTATAACATAGATTATCTTGGCTTTTCCATGTATAATAGAGAATATAAGTAACTAAAATATATAAGTAAAGGAGAATAAAATGTACGCTAAAAATACTTGGAGTAAATACAAAGACAATCAATATAAAGATGTCATGGATTTCAACGAAGGATATAAACATTATATCTCAGCTGGAAAAACAGAAAGAGCTTGTGTTAAAGAATCAATTGCTTTAGCAACAGCAAAAGGATTTAAAGATATTAATGAATATTCTTCATTAAAAACTGGTGATAAGGTTTATGTTGTTAATAAAGATAAAAATATTGCTTTATTTGTGATGGGTGAAAAGCCATTAACAGAGGGAATGAGAATTCTTGGAGCACATATTGACTCACCACGTTTAGACTTAAAACAAAATCCGCTTTATGAGAGTGATGGTTTTGCAATGATGGATACGCATTACTATGGTGGTGTTAAGAAATATCAATGGGTAACAATTCCTTTATCACTTTATGGAGTTGTTGTCAAAAAAGATGGAACAGTTGTAGATGTTATGATTGGTGAAGACGAAAATGATCCAGTTGTTGGTGTGACAGACTTATTGATTCATTTATCTGCTGATCAATTACAAAAGACAGCTGCTAAAGTTATTGAAGGTGAAAATCTTGATCTTAATGTAGGAAGTATTCCTTTAGATGATGAGGAAAAAGAAACTGTTAAAAGAAATATTTTAAAATTGTTACAAGAAAAATATGATATTGAGGAAGAAGACTTCTTAAGTGCTGAAATTGAAGTTGTTCCAACTGGTAAAGCAAGAGATTTTGGAATTGATAGAAGTATGGTCATGGGTTATGGACATGATGATCGTGTATGTGCATATACTTCATTAATGGCTATCCTTGATATCGATACACCTGAATATACTTCATGCTGTATCTTAGTTGATAAAGAAGAAATTGGAAGTGTTGGGGCAACTGGTGCTCAATCTTTATTCTTTGAAAATACAATTGCTGAATTATTACACTTATGTGGTGATGATAACTATTTGTCATTAAAACGTGCAATGACAAACTCTAAGATGTTATCAAGTGATGTGAGTGCTGGATTTGATCCTCTCTATAAAGAAGTTAATGATGCAAAAAATGCTGCATATTTAGGAAATGGTATTTGTTTTAATAAATATACTGGCTCTAGAGGAAAAAGTGGAAGTAATGATGCAAATCCTGAATATATGGCTGAGTTAAGAAAGATTATGGATGAAGCACAAATTCATTTCCAAACAGCTGAATTAGGTAAAGTAGATCAAGGTGGTGGAGGTACAATTGCCTACATTCTTGGGAACTATAACATGAATGTCATTGATGCAGGTATTGCTGTTTTAAATATGCATGCACCTTATGAAATTGTTTCTAAAGTTGATGTTTATGAAGGCTATTTAGCTTATAAAGTTTTCTTACAAAAAGCTTAAAATAAAAAACCTATAGCATTTAAAGAATTTTCTTACTTGCTATAGGTTTTTTCATATAATCGTGGATAATCTTTTTTATCTATAATTCGTAATATCATGACCATACCAACAGTTAAACACCCCACAATTGTTATCACTATCCACATAAAAATCATAGAATGATGATCAATTAAAAATCCAACACCATTTTGGACAATTGCAACACTTAAACTCGTAAAAATATTTCTCACACTTGATATGCGTCCACGATGTGTCACAGGAATACGCCTAGTTAAATATGGTTGTGAGCCTAAGGTATTATATATTTCCCCTAGTGTAAAGATAATAATTGATACATAATACAAAGACATTATACCTTGAATGAATATATACATTCCAAATCCTATTGTCATAAGGAATACACCAACAACGATTTTATTTAAATCTTTCAACTTCTCACTCACTGTTGTCAAAATTGGTGTTGCAAAAATCACAACAAAGGCATTTACACTTGTAATTGTTCCAAAAATAAAAGCTCCCTGTTCTCCATATAAGCGCTCAAAATTTAATGGCATTAAAAAATTAAACTGGCTATATACAATCTGTATCATCATTGAACAAATCATAAAATAAACAATAGCTTTACGGGCTTTCAAAACTTTAAATACAGAATTCTCTTCTTCACTTTCTTCATAAAAATCTTGACCATTTGTACTTTTTGTCACAGATATATCTTTAATAAATATAAAAATAAGAATCGTTGATAACAAAGTAGATATAGCATCAATAAGAAATGCAACATTTAAATAATTAGCAAAAAGTAATCCCCCTATGCTTGGTGCTAACACCAATCCTAAATTCATCCCTAGATAACTTAAACTATACGCATTCTCTCGATCTTCATAACTGCTTAAATCAGCAACCAACGCATCATATACTGGGTGCTCTACTGTTGCAAATAAACTCGCAATAAATAACAAGCCAACAGTTATCATAGAAAGTGGAATCATACCCGCAAGAAAATAACACACAACCGTTATGAAATCACAGATAATAATTATATTTCTTTTGTTATAATGATCCGCTAAATATCCTGCAATATATATTGTTGGAAACTGTGCAATACTCATAAATAACAATAAAGATGCAATAGAAGCTGCATCCATGTGCAGCTTGTTTGATAATATAAGCGTTAATAAGGGAAAAACCATTGATCCCAAATTTGTCACAATACGACCAAAGAAGAGAACATACATTTCTCTTCTTAGACCTGAATATTGCTTAAATACATTCATTTTTATTTTTCAATGTTATGGCATGCTACAAAATGATTAGGCTCAACCTCTACTAATTGAGGTTTGTCACTATGACATTTGTCACAAGCTCTAGAACATCTTCCAACAAAAGGACATCCATCAGGCAAATTAATTGGACTAGGAACATCCCCTTGTAAAATAATTCTTTGTTTTTGTGATTCCAAATCAGGATCTGGAATTGGAACCGCAGATAATAATGCTTGGCTATAAGGATGCAATGCATGATTATAAACTTCATTTGCTTCAGCAATTTCTACAACATGTCCTAAATACATAACAACAATACGATCAGAAATATAACGAACGATATCTAAATCATGAGCAATAAATAAATATGTTAATCCCAATTCTTTCTGTAAATCTATCAACAAATTGATGACTTGTGATTGGATAGAAACATCCAATGCTGAGATTGGTTCATCACATACTAAGAATTCTGGTTCAATTGCTAAAGCTCTCGCAATACCAATTCTTTGACGTTGTCCACCAGAGAACTCATGAGGAAATCTATTTGCATGTTCTTTATTTAAACCAACAAGCTCTAAAAGTTCTTGAACTTTTTTCTTGCGTTTATCAGCATCATACATTTTATGAATTTCCATACCCTCAGCAATAATATCTCCTACTGTCATACGCGGATTTAAAGAGGCATATGGATCTTGGAAAATCATTTGTGCTTTCTTTGCATAGTCTAAACGATCTTTTGCTGATTTGACATGCAATTCTTCACCATCATATAATATCTTACCAGATGTTGGGGAATAAATTCCCATAACTGTACGACCTAATGTTGATTTTCCACATCCTGATTCACCAACAAGCCCAACCGTTTCACCTTTTTTAATATCAAAGTTTACATGATTAACAGCTTTTAATGTTCCACCGTTGACATGGAAATTTTTAGATAAATCCTGTAGAGAAAGTAAAACTTTATCTTCCATTATTTTGCCTCCTTTCTTTCACTTGGACAATCTTTATGCAATAACCAGCATGAAGACTCATGTCCTTCATCAACCTTAAAGACTGGAGGTTGTTTTTCTTTACATATTTTCATACACTTTGTACATCTACTTGCAAATGCACATCCCTTAGGCGGCTGAATCAAATCGGGGGGGGTACCAGGAATAGATACTAACACATCCCCTTTATCTGTATCATGCTTAGGCAATGAACTCAATAAAGCTTCTGTATATGGATGACTTGGTCGATAGAAGATATCTTTTGCAGTTCCTGTTTCAACAACTTTCCCCGCATACATAACAGCAACACGATCCGCTAAGTTAGCAACAACCCCTAAGTCATGTGTAATCAAAATAATTGCTGTATTCAATTCTTTTCTAATATCTGATAACAAATCAATAATCTGTGCTTGAATTGTAACATCTAGTGCTGTTGTTGGTTCATCTGCAATTAACAACTTTGGATTACATGACAATGCCATAGCAATCATCGCACGTTGTCTCATCCCACCTGAATATTGGTGAGGATATTGTTTTGCACGTTCTTCAGCATTAGGAATTTGAACTTTCTTCAACATTTCAATTGCTAAAGCTTGAGCTTCATCATCTTTCATATTTTGATGATGTTTAATAGCCTCAACAATTTGTTTACCAACTTGCATTGTTGGATTTAAAGATGTCATTGGATCTTGGAAGATCATGCTGACTTCTTTTCCACGAATCTTTTGCATAGCATCTTCAGGTGTTGCAACAATGTCAATACCATCTAATGTTAATTCACCACTTTTAATACGAGCAGGTGGCATAGGATTTAATTTCATGATTGTTTGAGCTGTCACAGACTTTCCACAACCAGATTCACCTACAACTGCAAGAACTTCACCTGCATCTACGTGATATGAAACACCTCTAACCGCTTGAACCTCACCTGCGTAAGTATCAAACGACACATATAAATCTTTTATATCTAATATTCTTTCTGCCATTATCTCTTACCTCCTTAATTTTGGATCAAACGCATCTCTCAATTTGTCACCCAATAAATTAAAGCTCAACATTGTAATACTAATAAAGAATGCTGGAATAATTAATTGGATTGGCTGAGTTTGGAAAACAACAACTCCTTCATTTGCTAATGTTCCCCAAGAAGCAAGTGGAATAGGAACTCCTAAACCAATAAAAGATAAGAATGCTTCATTGAAGATAGCACTTGGAATTGATAATGTTAAATTAACAACAACAATTGATAAAATATTAGGAACTAAGTGTTTAGAAATAATTCTTGTTGCACTCGCACCCATTGTTCTCGCTGAAATCACAAACTCCTGTTCTTTCAAACGCATAACTTCACCACGTACCAAACGAGCCATTCCAACCCATCCTACAGCCACTAATGCTGTAATGATTGTCATTGTCCCTCTTGGTAATACCATCATCAATAAAATAACAATTAATAAGTATGGAATACCATTAATAATTTCAACAATACGCATCATAACATTATCAATTGTTCCACCAAAATAACCTGAGATTCCACCATAGACAATCCCAATAAAACAATTGGCAATAACTGCAGCAAATGCGATAAACAATGAAACTCTTGCACCCTCAAAAATACGTACAAAAATATCACGCCCTAAATTGTCTGTTCCAAAAATATGGAAACATGTTGCATCACTAAAGAACATGCCCTGATTAGTATGTTGTAAATGTTGTTCAGCCATATTGTATGGCGAAACCATTGGAACAATAATTGCTAAAACAGCAATAACAGCCAATGTACATACAAGTGTAATTGCAACTTTATCTCTTTTGATACGACCAAACGCATCTTTCCAGAAACTTGTACTTGGTCGTACTATTTCATTTAAACTTCCTAAATCTTGTCCAATATGCTCAAATTCACTCGCATCAATAGGACTATTGACTAATAGTTCTTCATTCATTTTATATTCTTCCATCATACTACTCCTTACTATCGGCAATGTTGACACGAGGGTCAATCACTCCATATAAAATATCTACGATTAAAGTTGCAATAATCAAAAAGACACCGTAAAACAATGTACTACCTGCAATCATTGGATAATCTGCTTGTGTAATTGCATCAACAAAGAATTTACCCATACCAGGAATTGCAAATACTTTTTCAACAACGAAAGCTCCTGTTAACACAGAGGCAGCAATTGGCCCTAAAACTGTAATAACTGGCATAATCGCATTTCTAATAGCATGTCTCCATACTATCGTTTTGTTTGATAGCCCTTTGGCTTTCGCAGTCTTAATATAATCAGAACTCAAAACGTCTAACATACTCGTTCTCATCAAACGTGAAATTGTTGCTAACGATCCAAATGCAAGTGCCAATGATGGTAACCATTTTGAAAATTCATCTGACCAACCTGAAATGGCAAAAATTTGAATACCTATAGCCTGTTGTAATTTTAAAGATACAAAATATTGTAACAAAGCTGCAACAATAAAACTTGGGACAGAAACACCAATAACTGCAATTAACATTGCAATTGTATCACCTTTTTTACCACGTTTTACAGCAGCGAATGCTCCTAAACCAACTCCACCAACTGTGGCAAAAATAAGTGAACGAATTCCTAATTCAAATGAATATGGAAAAGCTTCTGTAACAATTGTAAGAACAGGACGATTAGAACCTAATGATGTTCCTAAATCTCCTTGAAAAACATTCATGACATACATAAAAAACTGTTCAATAACAGATTTGTCTAACCCATATTTAATTCTTAATGCTTCTCGGGTTGCTTCACTTACTGCCTTCTCTCCTACAAAAGGATCACCAGGCAATGCATGCATCATAAAATAAGTTAATAGCATTAACAAAAATATAGTGATCACTGCGTAAACAATTCTTTTTAGAATATATTTTTTCATGACTCCACTCCTTATCTTCTTTATAACTTTACCTACGCCAAATATAAAGTTATATATAACACAACTATATTGTCATAGTAATGTTATATATAACTTCAACCATTAAGTCAAATATTATTTATCATAAAAATACATTTTTAGACAATATAACAAAATATAAGGGCTATTTTTCAATAGCCCTTAACGCGCCATTTAATTATCCTTCAATATAGCATCCAGTGATATCAATATCTTGGAAAGCAGTTCTTAACATTCCTTTTAATTTAGGAGAAACTGCGTAATCTCTCACACGGCAATAGATAGGACCAACAGGCATTTCTTCCATTAATAATTTTTCAGCATCAACTAATAATTGAGTACGTTTTGCTGTATCAGCTTCTTTTCTTGCATCTTCAATTAATTTGTCATATTTAGCATTTGACCATGATGTGTGGTTGTTTCCACCATCTGTAACCCATAAATCCATGAAAGTCATTGGGTCATTATAATCTGGACCCCAACCAGCCATAACTACAGAGAATTGTTTATCTGTCATAGCTTGAAGTCTAGCTTTGTATGTTAATTGGTTAATTTCCATCTTAACACCTAAGTTTTGTTTTAATTGTTCTTGCACATAAGCACACATACGAGCAACACTGTCACCTTCATCAGCAATCATAGTGATTTTGAAAGTTTCTAATGTTAATCCTTCTTCTCTTAAACCTTCTTCTAATAATTTCTTAGTCTCAGTGTAATCATTATTAGCAGGTCTTTCAATTAAATCACCAACAGCTTTTTTGAATTCTCCTTGAGCAATAGCTTTTGGTGTAAATGAAGTTGCTACATAAGAATCATTTTGTAAGATACTCTTAACAAATCCTTCAGCACCCATACCAATTGTTAAGGCTTTACGCACTTTTGCATTATTTAAACCTTTTTCTTTTGTATTGAATTCTAAATAGAAGTTACCACCGTCATCATATTGTAACATTTCAGTTCCTTCTTTTTTCAATTGTTGAGTTTGTTCACCAGTAAATCCAGCCATATCAAGATTTCCAGCTTTGAATTCATTCATAATAGTATTTGTATCAGTGATCATTCTCATTGTACATTTGTCAATTTTAATATTGTCTGCATCCCAGTATTTATCATTCTTTTCTAAGACAATATTGTCTTGGTGAGTCCAAGAAGTTAAATTGAATGCACCATTAGTTACAATTTTATCTGCTTCTGTTGCATATTTATCATATCCACCAGCATCATTAAATCCTTTTTCATTAACTGGGAAGAAACTTTGATAAGCAGTTAAACCTACGAAGTAATCATAAGGTCCAGTTAATTTAAATTCTAAAGTATAATCATCTAAAGCTTTATATCCAGCATTTTTCTTTGCTTTCTCCCATCCAGCTTTATCTTTTTGTTTTAAAATGTTTGAAGCACCTTCAATTAATGGAGCCCAAGTTCCAGCATATTCAGCACCGTTTTTTAAATAGAATAATTGATCAAGAGCGAAAACAAAGTCATGTGCAGTTACTTTTTCTCCGTTTGACCATACAGCATTGTCTCTTAATTTGAAAGTAACAGTTAATTTATCATCTGATACTTTCCATTCTTTTGCAACACCTGGTTCAGGTTTATCATTTTCATCTAAAACAACTAACCCTTCCATACATTGTCTTAATACGTTCCCGTCAATTGAACCAGTTGCTTTAATTGAGTTTAATGTTTTAGGTTCAGTTTGTAAGTTGATAACAATGTCTTTGCTGGCAGAACCAGTCTTACCTTTGTCGCCTCCACAGCCAGCTAATAAGGTTACTGACATTGCTACGCCTAATACACCGACAAGCAATTTTTTGAATTTCATATTCTTCCTCCTCTTTTTTCCCCTAAAAGTCAAACTTTTAGTATATGAGTATTCTATCATAAGATTGTATTCAATTCTATACATTTTTTATTTTTTTGTATAAAAAAGACAAATTAACACTTTAAAATTCTAAATATAAGAATTTTCTACCAAAATAATGAATGTTTCATTGTTTAAACAATTGCATCTTGTGAAATAATTTTGAAATTTGCTAAATTTAGTTAATTTTGTGTCTCATCAGAGTTATGAACGTGGACATCTAATTGTGAGTATGGAATGACTATTCCCTCACGATCAAAGGCCTTTTTAATCTGCTCTGTAAGATCATCTTTAAGATCATAATAGTGTTCTGTTTCTGTCCAAACTCGCAATGAAATTGCAATTGAATTTTCACGATATTCACTGACTCTTACATACACCAAAGGTTCTTTTAAAGTATATGGATGTTGATTAATGACATTCATAATCAATTTTTTAGCAAGTTCGACATCATTATGATAATGGATATCTATAGTCATATCGACTCGACGTTTATCTTCATGTGAATAATTGACGAAAGTTGACGAAGCCAATTCATTATTAGGAATGACAACCATCTTATTATCAAATGTCATTAGAATAGTATATAATAATTGAATTTCCTGTATTTTCCCAATATATGTATTCACTTCAATAATGTCACCTTTCACAAAAGGTTTAGCAAACAAAATAACAATCCCCGAAACAATACCTTTCATAGAATCTTGCAACCCTAAAACAATTGCAGCTCCAGCTGTTGTGAGGACAGCAACAAAAGAAGTTACAGGAACACCTAATTGAGCAATAACAGTAATTAACAAAATAATTTTTAAGCCGATATGAATAATAGATTTCACAAAATTAATCACAATAGGATCAATATGTGAACGATTCATCATCTTGACAATAAAATGTATTAAAATCTTTATACCATACCATCCAAATAAAAAAATCAAAAAAGCATCAATAAAGTTTTTGCCTACTCCACTATACTTATCTATTAAATATGAAAAAATTTTTTCCATAAAATCACTCCTTTTCTCTTTATTATATACAAGTTCCTTGAATAATCCAACATCCCTAATACAAAAAGGTTGCATTATTTTATAAATAAGATAAAATAGTAATGTCAAATTACATACAATAAATAAGGAGGAATCTCATGAAAGTCGCTATATTGACTGATAGTAATAGTGGTATCACTCAAGACGAAGCCAATAAACTCGGCGTTTTCGTCCTACCTATGCCTTTTACTATTGATGGTCAAGAATATAAAGAAGATATCAATCTCTCACAAGAGGAGTTTTATGATAAATTAATGAATAATGCGGAAGTATTTACTTCTCAACCAGCAGTTGGTGAAGTCACTCAACTTTTTGATAATATTTTAAAAGATTATGATCAGATTGTACACATTCCAATGTCTAGTGGTCTAAGTGGTTCGTGTCAAACAGCATTGATGTTAGCAGAAGAAGATGAATACAAAGGAAAAGTTTATGTTGTTGATTCTCAACGTATTTCTGTAACTCAAAAATATGATGTCCTTGATGCATTAGAACTCTCTAAACAGGGAAAGAACGCCAAAGAAATTCATGACATTTTAATGGAAAATAAATTAAATGCAACAATTTATATTACAGTCAATACCTTAGAATATTTAAAAAAGGGTGGAAGAATTACTGCTGCAGCTGCAGCATTAGGTGGATTATTAAAGATTAAGCCAATTTTGACTATTCAGGGTGAAAAATTAGATTCTTACCAAAAGACACGCACAATGGCAAAAGCAAATAAAATTATGATTGATGCTACAATGAAAGATATCAAAGAAAGAATTGATCCAGATACAGAAAATATGGATAATGCACGTATTATGGTTGCCTATACTTATGATAGAGATCAAGCCCTTGAATTAAAAAAACAAGTCGAGGAAGCATTTCCAAATCACGAAGTGATATGCGATCCGCTTTCCTTAAGTGTGGCTTGTCATATTGGTCCACATTCTCTAGCAGTGGCAGCTTGTAAAAAAATTATTTAGTATGTAGATGAGAATGGCTTCCATTCTCATTCATTTTATTATAAAATGTTGACGAAGTGGTATACTATAAAAAAACACAGAAAGAAAGGTGAAGTATCAATGGCAGATATGCCTCAAAAACGTTCTCCTCAACGTAGAAGAACGCCTTATAATAGAACCAAGAAATCGAATATAAAAAATGATAGCCACACTTTAGATACAAAAGTCTTCGCACTAGGAGGACTTAATGAAGTCGGAAAGAACATGTACTGCATTGAACATGATGATGAAATCATTATTATAGATGCTGGTGTTAAATTCGCTGAAGATGGACTACCAGGAATAGATTATGTTATTCCAGATTATTCGTACTTAAAACGCAATCAAAAGAAAATTAAAGCTTTATTAATTACTCATGGACATGAAGATCATATTGGAGGAATTCCCTTCTTATTACAAGTTGTACACATTCCTTTCATCTATGCCTCACCACTAGCATGTGCTATGATTCGCAGAAAACTTGAAGAAAGACGTTTAACACAGGCAACAAAACTTGTACAAATTGATAATTTATATCAAATTAAAACAAAACACTTCAATATTGGTTTCTTTAAAACAAACCATTCTATTCCAGAATCTTTAGGGATTATTGTCAATACACCTAATGGTCGAGTTGTGGCTACTGGTGATTTTAAATTTGACTTAACACCAGTTGGTGATCCTGCTGATTATCAGGTGATGTCATTCTTAGGTGAGACTGGTGTCACTCTCTTGTTAAGTGATTCAACGAATGCTGAAGTCCCTAACTTTTCTATTAGTGAAAAGCAAGTTGCTTACAGTGTTCAAGAAGAATTTAGAAAGACAGAAGGTCGATTAATTGTTGCAACATTTGCATCAAACGTACATCGTGTTCAGCAGATTATTGATGCAGCAGTTAAATTCAATCGTAAGATTTTAGTATTTGGTCGTTCTATGGAAAACAATATTCAAGTATCCCGTAAACTTGGATATATTAAATGTCCTGATCGTTTCTTTATTAAAAATGAAGAAGCAAAAAGATTACCAGATAATGAAATTTGTATTTTATGTACTGGAAGCCAAGGTGAAGCACTTGCAGCTTTAAGCCGTATTGCTAATGGAACACATCGTCAGATTTCTATCAAATCAGGTGATACTGTTTTATTCTCATCAAATCCAATACCAGGGAACGCAGGGAGTGTCAGCAAAGTTATCAATAAACTTTATCGTGCTGGAGCTAGAGTCTTAACAAATGAAGCTATTAATAATCTTCATACATCAGGACATGCTTCACAAGAAGAACAAAAATTAATGTTGTTATTAACAAGACCTAAATATTTCTTCCCAGTTCATGGTGAATATCGTATGTTAAAAATTCATGCCAAACTCTTTGAAGAGGTGGGATTAATAAAAGGAAATGCTTTTGTGTTATCAAATGGTGATTCTATATTATTAAGAAATGAAGAAGCACGTTTAGGACCACGTGTTCATGTTGATGATATTTATGTTGATGGAAATGATATTACTGGTTTATCAACCGCTGTTTTACGTGATCGTCAAATCTTAAGTGAAGATGGAATGGTTTCTGTTCTTATTTCAATGGATTCAAGAGCTGGATGCCTTTTAAACAAACCAATTATCATGTCACGTGGATTTGTCTATATGAAAGATAGCACTGAAATGATAAGAGAAGCAGAAATGCTTGTTGGTAAAGCGCTAACGCAACTTCTAAAAAGAAAGACGACCTTTGGTGAAATTAAAAATACAATTAGAGATACTCTTGGCCCTTACTTTTATCAAAAAACAAAACGTAATCCAATGATTATCCCTGTTATCATGAACAAAAAAGCATGAAAAAACTAAAATTGATAAGACGATTAATACTCTTGTTAATCGTCTTTGGTTTATTCTTTACTGCTTATTATACATATGCTATTTCACCAAATGATTACACTTTTTCCACATATAACTATGTCAACAAAGATGTAACATCGGCACTTAATGGTTTTAAAATTGCATATATATCAGATACAAATCTCACAGATAAAGAGAGCGTGAGCAGACTCAAGAAAATGATTGACAAACTCAATAGTTATCCCTTTGATATGGTTATTTTTGGTGGTGATTTATATGATGGAGCAATTGTTGAATCTAAAGATGTCTCTGCTGCTTTAAAAAGTATTGAATGCAAATATGGTAAATTTGCTATATTAGGAGAAAAAGATAATTCTTCATCATTAGAAGTGACACAAATCCTCAATGATGGTGGCTTTGAGGTGCTTGAAAACACAGCACGAACAATCCATTATAAAGAAGCCAGTTTTCTTCTTCTTGCATGTCATCAAGATACCGATATCTCCTCGCTGAAAGGAGATACCAAAACTATAAAAATTGGTATAACACATCAGCCAGATAGTTTTCAAAATCACAAAGGTAAACTTGATTTACAATTATCTGGACATAGTTACGGCGGTTCAATTTATATACCTTATTATGGTGCTTTACTTGCTCCTGATAATGCCAAAATATATAATCATGGAATTTATGAAGAATCAAATTCAGTTTTACTTGTCTCTAATGGTTTCCATGGACCTGCATCATTTCCATATAAGTTTCTTGCAAGAAATGAAATTAATTTTATTACTTTAAATACAAGTAGCAACTCCCAATAGAGAGTTGCTACTTTCTTGTTCCATATTTTAAATGATATAAAGCTTCTAAAACTTCAAAAATATAAGTTATAGAAAATTTGCCAATTAAAGAATAATGATTGTTTCCAACTCGTAAGATCATATCTACTCTATCACTAAATGAGAATTCTTCAAGTTGTGTGATAACAATAATATAGGCTGGAGTTTTCATTAATGCTCTCATAGCATCAGGATGATCTTGGAAGAATCCTCCTGCAATTGAAGAAACGATAATTAAATCATTACAATCCAATGATTTATATATCTCTTTTTGCTGTTCTAAAGGATACATAGCAGTACAATCTTTTCCTAAATATGATAAGGCAATTTGTAATTGCATAGAAACAGATTGAGTAAAGAAATTTCCTGCAAAACAAATTCTTTGTGACTCATGAATTTTATCAACAACTTTCATTAAATCTTCATACTGAATATTGTCATATGTATCTTGTAGATTATGAATAATATTTTGAAAGTGATCTTTAAAAATTTCTTTTCCTTCATTAATTGTTTCTCTTGCTGGTAACTGATGATCAAACAATAAACGTTTAGAATCCTGATTAAAGAAATTCAAATTCATTGTGACATCATTCTTGAAATCAGCAAAAGATTCATAATTAAGTTTTCTACACAAACGAGAAATCGTTGCAGTTGACACATAACACATATCAGCGACTTCCGTAATTGTACTCTGTGGAATTTGATATATATTTTGAAGGATTTTTTTTGCAGCTCCCCAATAAACATCATGCACATTTGTCATGTTGATAAAATTAATTAAGTTGTAAAATGCACTTCTCACTTAGGCTGCCCCTCCTCATACTTGATGACTGTCACTTCACCTGTTGTTAAACATAAACAGTTAAGCTGTCCTTTATTTCCAACTGCTAATCCCCCGTCAATAGCAATCTTATTGTGATAATCAGGATCATGCCATATATCAAATGAATGGTCATCATTAATAAAACAACAAGGGGTATGACCAAAAATGTATGTATAATTAGGATTTGCTTCATTTAAGTAGAAATATTCTCGAATCCAAGCAAGTATATCCTCATTATTCTCTTCTAAAGGAATTTCTGGATCAACACCTGCATGAACCAGAACATAATGTTTATCATTTAAATCTAACTCTATATAACTTGGTAATGAATCAATAAAAGCAATAACTTCTTTTATAAACATTTGTTTAAGATCAAAATATTCTTCATAAGGAATGCAATCTTTTTGAAGGTACTCTCTGATACTATTCACTGTTTTCTGTGCACCATTTTGTTTCCATAAACGATAAGGATTTGATCTTTCTGAATCCAAATCATTATATTTCAATGCTGTTTGCATAGACTGACGCATCATAATTTCATGGTTACCCTTAATCATATGAATATTATCCATTGCCTGTACAAAATAGTAAATATCTATACTATTAGGACCACGATCCATAATATCACCTAATATATATAATTCATCATTATCATTAAAACCAATGCGATCTAATAATAATTGTAATAATACAAATTGACCATGAAGATCTGATATAACAAATATTCTTTTTTCCATATATCATCACCCTATTATATTTTACCATAATTATTTTTTTTAATAAACCAAAGCCACTCACATTTTAAAAAATTATACAGGCAAAAGATTCACTGATGACAGTGAATCTTTCTATAATTACTCTCTCACTTGTACTTGGAATCGAATTACAACTGTACCCATTGGTTCAATAGTTGGTATTGTGTAATATAATGTGTAATCATCAATTGATGGAACTTGAGGCACATCATCAACTTCAAATGTGTTCAATATATAATCTGTACCATATGGAATGCGATCATTAAAGACAATATTCTTAAGTGGGCATAATGAATTATTCCTAATTGTGATTGTATAAGTCAAAATGTCTCCTACACATGCTTCACATTTATCAACTTCTTTATAGATTGTTGGTGGTATTCTCACAATTGTTTCTACTGTATTGCTATCAATAACCAAACAGTCAGATATAATTTGTGCAGTATTTTCAATTCTATTAATTGCCATAATAAAAACCTCCTTTCACTTTATCATATGAAAGGAGTTATTTTATTTCTGTTCATTCATCTTATATTTATAAGGAAGTTTTTTAATCAAAAATAATATTCATTGTTTTTTATGAATTATATTCTTATCTCTACAATGTCATCAATTGATTTTGACTTAAATCTTTGTTCATTTTACAGTTTATTTATCAAAAAAGTGGGATTTGTTGCATACATTAATGCCACTTCCTTTGTTATTTGCTTGTGTTTGTATAGTTCTAAAAGTGAATCATCCATTGTTATCATATTTTGATTTCTATTTGTTGCTATTGCATTATCAATCTGATGTGTTTTTCCTTCTCTTATTAATGTTCTAATAGCTTGATTACAGATCATAATTTCGAATACAGGAATCATTTTCCCATCTATACTAGGGACTAATTGTTGTGAAATAACTGCACTCAAAACCATAGCTAACTGTACCCTTATTTGCTGCTGTTGTGAAGATGGGAAAACATCAATCATACGATCAATTGTATTGGCAGCACCAATTGTATGTAAACTTGAGAAAAGTAAATGGCCTGTTTCAGCAGCAGTCACAGCAATGTCAATAGTCTCAAGATCTCTCATTTCACCTACTAAAATGACCTCTGGTGCTTCTCTTAATGCTGCTTTCAAAGCTGAAATGTAATCCCTTGTATCATGATAGACTTCACGTTGAGATACAATACTGCGATTGTGAGTATGAAGATATTCAATTGGATCTTCAATTGTTATAATATGTGCATCGCGTGTTTTATTAATTTGATCAATAATACATGCTAATGTTGTTGACTTGCCACTCCCTGCTGGTCCAGTAAGCAGAACCATTCCTTTCTTGAGTTGAGCTAAATTGATAATCACTTCAGGAATATGCAAACGTATAGGATCTGGCATCTCAAAGCTAACAACCCTTAAAACTGCAGCAAATGAGTTTCTTTGACGATAAACATTTACACGAAATCTACCAACTCCAGGAATTGAAAATGAAAAATCATCGTCTCCATTTCTAATAAATTGATCAATATCATCTTTATTGGCAATAGCATATATTTCTCTAATCAAGTGTTCTGTATCCTCTGGTTTCAATTTCTCCTGATTGTATTTTTGAATTTTACCATGAATCTTGACAGCACATGGTGATCCAGCAACTATAAAGACATCAGAAGCATTTCGTTTTACCACATCCATAAGCAATTCTTTAGCATCCATTTTCTATTCCCTCCCACTTATCTTTTTCAATGATATTATCTCTAGCTGATTATTACTTATTTCTATAATCATCTCAAGTTTAAAATCATTATTCATTGCTGCTTGTAAAACATATTGATTATTTTTCTTCTTATAATCACCTTCCCAATTCTTAAGTTTACTATCAATATTGTCAATATCTAGCTGATAGTAGAACTTAAAAAGCTGAGATTCTGCCTGATAATACTGATTTGTTATATTCATTTGACGAATTGTACTTTCATAAAAAGAATTTGCCTTCAAATAAGACAAAACTGATAAAATACACATAACCAAAATCACAAAAATCATAAAAATTAATGGTGCACCAATTCCAAGATGAGAAAATATACGTTTTTTAGCCATGAGAAGTCCCTCCCAATACAAAAGGAGTCTCACAAATGACATCATCTTGATTAAAAATACTTATCACGCCATGTTTAACCTGATCTTCCCATATTACGATTTTTATATTCTCTTTCTGATATGTATTCGTATCTATTTTCTCAACTTTAAAGAGTTGTTCCAAAGGAGTCTGAGGATAAGCCTGCATTGTTTCAATCATACTTTGCATTTCTAACATAGCATTTTGAATCATAACTCCATCCATTTGTTTTTCTTTTGCTTTGACTAAAAATGAAATACATACAGTTGTTGACAATGCAAAAAAGAAAATAACAATAATCAATTCCATCATAAACGAAAAAGATTGATTTTTTCCTTTCATAGACACCCTCCTCTAAGCATGTAAATAAACTGATAACCTTTTTTGATACTGCTCTTTCTTAACTATAAAAGTATATAAATTCTCTTGTCTATCTATCTGAAAATCATCAAGAATAAATAAATTTGTTCCTTCATCTAAAGAAGGAAGATAATCTAAATCTGTATATAATTCCTTCAAGTATCCATTGAGATAATATATATAAGTTGCTGTTTTCGTAGTAACCATTTTCAAACATTTTCTGCCTTGTATAGATACAACTGAAATAGCCCCTTTTTCATCCATTGCCTTCAACTTTGTATTTAAATAAGCTAATGGTATATTCAAATCATCTTCTAAAAGACATTGTTCATTTAACTTTTGATACCCTTTAATCTCATATGCTACAACAAAGAATGAACCAAGGACAAACAGTAAGAATAATGTTAATGATAATAATATATGTATATGATGATGCCTACTCATAATGTCTTCTCCCTTTGATGAACCTCAATAGTTGGTTGCAGATTATCTCCCTCATAATGATAAATAATGGGATATTCATCCTCATTTAACAACAACCCATAATGTTCTTTAAGATAATAAATATCTTGAGGATATCTTCCTTCTATACTATAACACTTTAAACACAATGTCCAAATTGTCTCTTTAATTCTCAAAAGCTCCTCCTCTTCAGAATAAGATTGTGCAGATTGGAATCCAAAAACAATCATGAATATAACCGTCATAAAAATAACAATTTTTATTATTTTTTTCATAATTCCCTCCATCTCTATCCACCATATCTACTAGACACTTATAAATTAAGTTTCTACAAAGAAGACATAATACTGACTAATGGCAACATCACTGATAATAAAACAACTCCAACAATCACTGAAAGAAAGGTCACTATAGCAGGTTCTATAATATTTAAAAAGTGAGCTATTGATTGACTGACTTCATCTTGATAATGATTAGACAATGTTTTCATAACTGCATCTACCTGACCAGTTTGGAAACCAATCTGAATCATATTTAATTTCATTCCTTTATAGATTTGATGTTGTGAAACAGCATCAACAAAAGAAACACCTTGTTCTAAATCATGATAACATTGTTTCAACTGATTTTGTAATTGAGAATTATCAACTAATTCAATTGTATAATGAACTGCTTCCTGTAAATCATAGCCACTTGAAACAAATAATGATAATGCATAAGTCAATTGTGCATGATTCATATGATTCGCAATTTTTTTGGTTATCCAAGATTTTTGAACAAACATAACCATAATATCTTGATGCGATTTTTTGGCATATACATAAAAAGAAATGATCATAATCATAAAGATACCTAAAATCATAAATCCTAACATAGAAAATATTTGACCAAAATTCATAAACCGACTTGCAAAAGAAGACAAATGACTTCCTAAGCTCATAAGTACATTTTCAAAAATAGGTAAGACTTGAAAAACAACAACTCCCACAACAACAAACATCATTATAAAAAGAATAATAGGATAAGTCAGAGCTTGCTGGAGTTGAGAAGTCATATCATCCATTCGTAAATAATATTCACCCAACGACTCCATAACATCATCAATATGTCCGCTCACTTCTCCAACTTTTAATAAATGAACCATATAATCATCAAACATTCCTGTTCTTTCAATCGCTAGGCTTAAATGAGCATCTTCTTTCATATAACCCAAAATAGCTTCTAATGCTATTTTTAGATTTTGATTCTCTAAATCTTGCTGCATCATTTCAATACCCTGCTGTACACTTAATCCTGCTTTTAAAATCATTGCCATCTGATTGGAAAACTGATATTTTTCTTCTAAAGATAATCTCATCTCAAATAGCCTCCTTTAGTAATAATAAATAGCTTGATACTTACCATTATAATCAAATTTTGAACTTGCAAAAGTGGGATCCATTCTCGTCCAAGTTCCTTTATCCATAAAGATATCTGGATTAATCCATCCTTCACCTTCTATATAAACTTCTACCCAGGCATGATATTCCACATCTGTATCACCACAAATTAAACGCGCAGGTATATGGTTTATTCTTAGCATAGCTACCATCATAGAAGCATAATCAAAACAAATACCTGTTTTATTTTTTATAATATTGTTTAGATTTGGGATTAAATATTTTTGAGTTGCTTCCACTGCCTTTTCATCGTCATATGTTATATTATCTACAACATAATTATAGATATTTTGAATCCGTTGCAGATCATTTTTATCCTTTTTCACTATATCTATAGCTATTGAAGTAATCTTATCACCTGGCTGATAGTCAACCAATTGATTAGGATATAAAAATGGAGAAAGTTCATCTTTTATTTGAACATCTAATGTAAGTGATTTTTTCATAGCATAGTTATCACCTTCAACATTTTCATATATACCTAAATAATATTTACCATTTCCCATCTGCAGTGGAAAAGCAACAGGATTCTGATTGATTAAATCATAATAATAACTTTTTTCACCTTTACGAATTAATAACTTTATTTTCTGCTCACTTTTATGATTAAGCGAAGCAGTAACATAACCTTGATCTATATGTGAATAATTTACGTTTGCAATATCTGAAGACAAAATTTTTTGTCCTGAATTATCTGGATAATAAATATCATCAATTCCATAACCTGAAGAATCAGGATAATCACTCGGATATTCTTTTACATCTTTTTGCGAACTACATCCAAAAAGGAAACAGGATAATGTTAACATCAACAAAAAAACTTTTTTCATTTTGTTCACTACCCTCCTTTTCCCCCATTATACACCAATTTATCCCATTGAGGAATTCTTTCCTACAACCCCTATAAAAAATATAACTTATAAGTCATCAAGACATAAAAATCAAGACATTAATCTTGATTATCGGTTCTAACCATTCTATTGTCCCTTGCTATGAATTATTGTATAGTCATAGAAAATTTTAAGTATACTGATTATATTTTATATGTTTTGAGTTTTTTGGATATTAAATAACAAAAGCAACATATGTTTCCACTCTGTGACTTAATATCATTCATTTAAACAAGTCATCTCATATAATAAAGCAGAAGCCATTTTTTAAGCTTCTTTTAAACTCATTAAACCCACTTCTTCTATTGATATATCTATGATCATCTTTTTTTGTATTGCTGAAGTTATGACAGTGTTTAGTACTCTTTCCATGACCATATTTGCGTTCTTAAAGTCACATGCTGGTAATAAAACAATAAACTGATTAAAACTGTAACGTGAAACAATATCACCAGTACGGAGCTTATGTATAAGAGCATTTTGAATTTTCTGCATGATTTTCTTGATATACTCACTTTCTAAATCCGTATAGAGAAATGATGTTTTTATTGTTATTAAACATAAATGTGCACAAATACCTAATCTATCCATCATTCGCATTTGCATATTATAAATATCTTTAAATGCACCATATTCACAGAAAAATGCTCCCTCTTTATTCTCTAAGGTCAAATCCTTTTGAATATCATTAATATGACCCTCATCATGACTTTCTTGTCTAATAATTTCATATAAATCTCTCATTTTAGAAGAGGGTTGAACTCCCATTGTTTTGTATAATAAATCAGTTGTTGCACGATATGTTTCAATTGATTCATGATATTTTTGCTGTAAATACAGAGACTCAATTAAAATAATGTATAAATCCTCATTAAAATTGTCAATTGCTAGGGCACCTTGTGCTAATTTTTCCATCATTGTATATTTTTTCTGTTGTTTTAATAATTTTGCACAATCTATGACTCGAGATAAATAAAGCGTATGATAGTAGGCATTTAATGATAAAATATGATAATCATCAATGTCAGATAAAAAATATCCTGTATAAAGTGTTAAAAATTTGTTGTATAACTCATTCTCCTGATGTCTTGATACCAATTCCAGATTATATTTTTCAAACAGATAAGCATCAATTTCAATTGTATATTGCCGATTAATTAAATATCCACCTTGCCCTGTTATTACAAAATCATACAAATTCAGTTGCTGTTTAAGAAGTGTACGTAAACGATAAATAAGATTTTTTAAAGCAGCAATAGGATTTTCAACTTCATCTTCGTACCAAAGAATATCTATTAATTCCTCTGAAGAAATAAACCGTTGATGATAATAAAGCAAATAAACCAACAGTTTAAAAAGCTTTTTAGATTTCATTTGGTCCTTTCCTAAAATGATATTGTTATAATTCATAGTAAAATTATTAAACATTGTGACATATATAATCTGATCCTGCATCTTCATAGCCCCTCCTCATATATATTGTACCTTTTATGAATGGCGATTTCTACATTTCATAACTTTATTTCCAACTTTTATCCATATTTCATGACAAAGCCATCAGAATCACAGTGAGAAATTCTTACACTCTCATATCTATCGACAATCACATACATTGCATATCACACTTCCCTTTGACGAAACATGAAGTATATTCAATAACCACATCCTAATGCCTTTGCTTATAAAATTTACAATAGAGATGACTGTCAATATGATGAAAAACGTCTATATAAAAAAATTGACTTTCAAGACAAGAAAATTTAGCACAAAAAGATTATATTTGTTTTATGATATAAGAAAGAAGGTGAAATCATTATGACAACAGAAGAATTCTATCAATCACTATATCATGATATTTTTTTAAAATGGATTTTATTAAATGCCCAAGATTATATGAAAGATAATATAACTTGTCAGGTGCAAGAAGAAAGCGATATATCTACAACACTTTTATTTCATACAAATAAAATGATTGGACGTGTAACAATATGGCATAACAATATTGTTGAAGAAGAAATTAAACAAAAGAACTGTCAAGATAATCTTTTCTATCTTCATTATAAAATTGTTGATCTTGGTCAAGCAAAATCTTTATTTAAAGAATTTTATCACACTTTAATGAAACATAATCAACAAAAATTAATAAAGATTGGAATTTGTAGTAGTGATGGTTTTTCAACATCTCTATTTGTAGAAGAATTAAAAGCAATTATGAGTATGGAAAATATAGAATTTGCGTTTGATTCTCTTTCATTAGATGAACTCTATCAGAGTTATCGTCATTATGATCTTTTATATCTTGCCCCTCAATTAGCCCAAAAAGAACCTGAGATAATTCTTCATACTCAACATCTTGTTCCAATTCATGTCATTGATGCAACCGATTTTGCAACAAAAGATTATCAAGCTATTCTCAAAACAATTCAAAAACATCTGAGTTATGTAAAATGCTATCAATAACGATAGCATTTTTTTAGTTCAATGGATGATAAATATATTGTTGATATTTATGTTTTTGTTTCATATCTATGAAAAATGAGATATAAATACCAGTTTCTAAATACTCCTCTTTTATGAATTCATAAGTCTGTTGAATTTGTTGAAAGATTTCCCCATGATCATAGGGAATATATAATTCAATTAATTCATAATCTTTAAAGAGAGTTTCAATCATCAGTTCTTCTAATTTATCTAAGTTGATTTGTTCCTTAACAGAAACAAAAACATATGGTTGATGTGGTTGTAAAAAAGCATAACGATCTTTATCCACTTTATTATAAACATATATAACAGGTGTATCTTTAACTCCTAATGCTTCTAAGACTTGTTGTGTTGTCTCAATTTGAATATCACTGTATGCTGAAGATGAGTCTACAACATGCAGTAATAAATCTGCTTCTTTGACTTCTTCTAAAGTAGAGCGAAATGCTTGAACCAGATGATGAGGCAGTTGATTAATAAATCCAACTGTATCACTCATAATAATTTCTTTATGACCTTTTAAAGTGACTTTACGAGAAGCTGTTTGGAGTGAAGCAAATAACATATCTTCTTGAAATACCTTTTTATCAGTAAAATAATTTAATAAAGATGATTTTCCGCTATTTGTATAACCAACCAAACATACAACCTTTTGTTGATTACGTTTACGCAATTGCCTTTGCGTCTGTCTTTGTTTAACAATTGATTGAAGTTCTCTCCTTGCCTGTACCAATTGTCTATGAATGACTCGACGATCAAGTTCAATTTGCTTTTCTCCACTACCTCTAAAACCTGAACCACCTTGTTGAGAATAAAGTTCTTCTTTCATTCCAGCTAGTCTCGGTAAAAGATATTGATTTCTTGCGATTTCTACTTGTAACTTTGCTTCTTTTGTCTGAGCACGTGATTCAAATATCCTTAAAATCAAATCACTGCGATCACTAACTTCTACATCTAGTTCATCCGTTAGATTTTTTATCTGCATGGGTGAAAGCTCTTCATTAAAAATAACCATATCATCATCAGTTAACATATCTTTCAATTCCTGAACTTTCCCTTTTCCAATATAATATTTTGGAGATATTTGTGATAGTCTTTGAATCATAACATCTTTCACTTCAATTTGACATGCTCTTGCCAATTCCTTTAATTCTTCCATTGAAATATGAAGATCATAATACATATGATCATATTCTACACCTACAAGTATTGCCTTCACATTCTCACCTCTTTCTCTATTATAAGGAGTCACTATGAAAAAAGCCAACTATTATTTTACTTTATTTCTTGTTTTATTCACAACCATATTTTCATTTATGAATATGTTTCAGATTGTAAAAGTTTCAACGAATGTCATTCAAATTGTATTATCCAATCTTTTACCATCATTACTTCCATTCATGATTTTAATTTCATTATGTTTATCATTAGGATTATTTCAACTCTTTAGTTATTTCATCCAATTTCTTTTTTCACCATTATTTCATTTAACTCCACATATGTCCTCATTATATTTTGTATCTTTTTTCTGTGGTTATCCAACCAATGCCAAAATTATAAAAGAATCCTATGAGTTAGGATATATTAATATAGATCAACTTCAACATCTTTTATCCATAGCTTCTTTTTCTTCTTTAAGTTTTATTTTTGTTTCACTTGGTTTACCACTTGATAAGGCACTCTTAATATATCTTTGTCATATTGTTCCAAGTCTTATCAAAGCAATTATTCATAAAGAGGATTATCAGTTTTTGAGTTTCAGTGAAACTCTTTATTCTTTAAAAAATCCCCATATGACTTTTGTTCAAGCCTTAAAACAAAGTATTATGTCTTCATTAACTGCGTTTATTTTTATTCTTGGGTATATGTTGGTTTTTCAATTTGTAGGATATAGCCTTCATTCTATTATTCAAAATGAATTTATATTAGCAGTTATACAAGGCTTCTTAGAATTTAGTTCAGGAGCTATTCAATTATTAAAATTCAATCATTTTTTAGTATATCCATTTGTTTGTTTCTATCTGTCATTTTCAGGTTTGTCTGTTTTAATGCAAGTCGATAATATCTTAGAAGGAATTCCTTATTCATTTCAAAGATATTTTAAAGATCGTCTTGTTCATGGATTAGCGTCTTTTCTACTATGTACGCTTATTATGTTATTGTTATTTTAAATCTATAATATACATTATTTGACATTCATGAAATATATGTTAAAATAATAGTAACCATTATTAATAAGGAGGGAAAATATGTCAGATACAAAATTAAGATACTCCAAACAAAGAGAAACTATCTATGAAGTCTTAAGGGAAGATCCATCTCATCCAAATGTAGATACAATTTACATGAATGTGAGACAGATTATTCCTGATATAAGCCTGGGGACGGTTTATAGAAATTTAAATCTGCTTGCTGATCAAAAACGAATCTTGCGCCTTGATGTTGGTGATGGTGCAGTTCATTTTGATGCAAGATTAGAACCACACTATCATATGGTTTGTGATGAGTGTGGAAGTATTCAAGATTTATTCTTAGATGAAACTCTTATTTCTCCTCTTATCGATAAGGTTCAACAAGTTTGTGATGATCAAATCACATCGGCGGAAATATTATTTCATGGAACTTGTCGCCACTGCTTAAAAAAGAAACATTAGAAAGGAGGGCATATCAAATGCCTACATTAAAAGGAACAAAAACTGCTAACAATTTATTACACGCTTTCGCTGGAGAATCTCAAGCAAGAAATCGTTACACTTACTACTCTTCAATTGCTAAAAAAGAAGGATATGTACAAATCGCTAATATCTTTGAAGAAACTGCTAACCAAGAAAAAGAACATGCTAAAAGATTAATGAAATTATTAAACACTGAATTAAAAGGTGAATGTTTACATGTTGAAGGAGATTTCCCAATCTTATTAGGGACAACTGCTGAATGTTTAAAAGCTGCTGCAGCTGGAGAAAACGAAGAATGGACAGATATGTATCCTGAATTTGCTAAAATTGCTGATGAAGAAGGATTCCCTGAAATTGCTGAAGTATGCAGAAGTATCGCAGTTGCTGAAAAAATGCATGAAGCAAGATATTTAAAATTATTAGAAAACTTGGAAAATGGAACTGTATTTGAAAAAGCTGAAACAGTAACATGGAAATGCAATAACTGTGGATTTATTTTTGAAGGAACAAAAGCTCCTGAAAGATGTCCAGCATGTGATCATCCTCAAGCTCACTTCGAAGCTTATACTTTTTTCTTGAAATAAATATAAAAAATTGCCCTTAGGTTGGTTGGACCTAAGGGTTTATTTTTCGTCTAAAGGGTTTTGCATTTCACCTATTAATTGATTTAATTTTATAACATTATGAACACTGATTCCTAAAAGAAATGCCATAAAAAGTGCATAAACAATCCATACAATCTGAAATCCTAAATCATTTTTTGAAAATCCATTCATCATTTCATAATTATATAAAAAGAAGAAGAATATAATAGGCAACATGATAATCAATTGCTTCCACATGACTTTTTTAATCATATTTAGTTTTGAATCACGATCACTAAATATTTCATTATCTGATTGATTTATATAAGATTTCTTTTTTCTAAAATAATACCAGGTCTGATATTTCATAATATATTCCCAGCCACAGTCATCAAACATTTGAAGATAATCCGTTTCATCCTTATTTTCTTCATTATAATCCAATCGATAAACATAGTCTTCTGGTTCAACCTTTTCAAAAGTATATTTTCGTAACCAATGAAATTTTTTAAACTTCCACCCATTACTATGTTGTTCTTCTAAAAACTTTTGTTCATCAAGGAAATCTGCAAGTCCAAAGAATTTTTTGATTATTTTCGTTTCCATCACAATACCTCCTCTCTACTATTCTTATATAACCTTTCTATCCTTTTTAATTCAATGTTTAATATCTCTTGTCCCAATTGTGTTATTTGATAACACTTTCTTTTTCCTTCTTCTTTTGTAAAACGAATGAGTCCATCCTTTTCCATTTTAGATAAGCTTCCATACATTGTCCCAGCCCCTATTTGAATTTCTCCATTTGTCATTTGACTGACTCGTTGAATAATGTTATAACCATGCATTTCAATTTGCAGACAAAATAAAATATAGAACCCTGTTTCAGTCATTGGTATATATACTCTTTTAATTTTTTCTTCCATTTTTACCATCCCTACTGTTAATATAAACGATAGTTATTGCAACTCCAATTCCTATAGTTATCCAAGGAAATGCAGCTGATAAAAAATCTATAATCATATTTACACCCCTCCTTTTATATCGCACTTTGATATATCACAGCACTATTGTATCGTACTGCGATGTATATGTCAATAAAAAAAGAAAAGTTTCTCTAACCTTTCCTTATTCTAAAACAACATATCCACCACATTTAGTAAGAACATTTTCAACTAATTCTACTGCCATAACAAATTCATCAGGAATCTCACTTCGATTTTCAATTCCATATGATCTTGTTGAACGAAATCCAAAACGATGATAATATTCAGGATTCCCAACTAAAAACAAGGAAGTATATCCAAGTTGAAGAGCACGTTTCATTGCTTCCTCCATTAGTCTTGAGCCAACTTTTTGATTTCTATACTCTTTCTTGACACATAAAGGTGCTACTAACAAACCATGACTTATCCCATCAATGCCATGTATGACTTGTTTTGTCAACATCACATGCCCAACAAGTTCATTCTGTTCTTCCATAACAAGTTCTAAGGATGGAATATATCCTTCACGCTTTCTTAATTCATAAACAAAATCCTGTTCACTTCCATCACTGACTTGTGCTGTTAAAAAGGCTGTTTTTACCAAATTATAAATTTCATTATAATCAGATGTTTTTGCTTCTCTTATCTTCATATTTTCTCTCCTAGTATCCATATTTTCTGTTTCCAATAACATAAATAATAATAACCAAAATCATAGCTACAATGACATCTATAAAAGCATGTTGCTTAATCATAACTGTAGATAAACAAATGAGGAATGCCAATCCTATAATTCCTATTGATAATATTCTATGTATTTTTATTTTATCACTTTTCAATAAAGAAATCATCATCATTAAACTATTATAAACATGGATGCTTGGACACACATTAGTTGATGAGTCTATAGAGTAAATAAAAGCAATAATATCTTGGAATAAATTTTCATGTTGGATATCTACTCTTAAATTCTGTCCATTTGGTAAAATAAAATAAATGAACAAAGAGATACTCATTCCTAAAAATAAATAGAAACAAGTTCTTTTTAATCCAACTTGATCAATAAAAACAAAGTAAGCAAATCCTAAAGCAATAAATACAAACCAGAATAAGTAAGGAATTACAAAATATTCATTAAAAGGAATATATTTATCTATCCATGAATCAGTTATTATCATGTATGGTGATGTCCAGTTTTCTAAAGATATAAATCCTATCATATAAATAATGAAAAAAATTATTATATATTTAATGCTAGTGTATTTTTCTAAAAATGCTTTCATCATGAATACCTCCATGTTAGAATATATAAGAACATAATGGTTATTTTATGTGAACTTTGTATGAATGGAGTCTTTTATGAAAAATATTATTTTTGATATTGGTAATATATTATTAAGTTTTCAACCTGAATTATATCTAGAAAAACATTTTTCTCCTCCTCAAATGGGAGATTTAATGATGATTATATTTGCAAGTGATGAGTGGGTTGAATTAGATATGGGGACAATGATGATACAGGATGCTATTGATTCATTAACTTTAAAACACCCTCACTATCATGATGAAATTATTTCTGTTTTAGAAAATTGGACACAAATGTTAATTCCAATAACAGAAAATGTTGAAATAGCTTATGAATTAAAAAAGAAAGGTTATCATTTATATCTCTTATCTAACTTTCATAAAGAAGCAATTCAAACAATGTATCAACAATATGATTTCTTTGATATCTTTGAGGGTGGTGTTATTTCAGCTGAAGAAAAAGTTGTTAAACCAGATGAAGAAATCTATACGATTCTCTTAGAACGTTATCATTTAAATCCTGAAGAATCACTTTTTATTGATGATTCACTAGCAAATATAAAAGCAGGAAATCGATTAGGTATTCAAGGTATTCACTTACCCTATCTTGCGAATTTAAAAGAAGAACTTAAAAAAATTGGTCTTTTATAACCAATTTTTTATTATTTCTTACATATCATATAATGACAATTGCCTGTGAAGATAATTGATGATATCTTTTGATAAATAAATCCATATCATATTTAACAGAACCTTGAAGTGGATCACTAACATAAACAATATTATCAGTTATATTATAACCAGTTAAGACAACACAATGTTCATTTGCTAACCATTCAATATGATGACCATTGATTTCCCATTCCATTGTACTATATGGTTCATTTAAATCAATTGTTGTCCATACGATAACTGGTATACCTTTTTGAATATAACGCAATAATGTCTTAAAATCAGTAGAAGTCAGATTTAGAACTTGCACTTTAGCATCAATAGATGTCAGGTAATCCTGAGCACATTCTTGAATAACATTAGCATAGCATCCATAACTCTCATCATCTCTTGGATTACCTACAAAGGCTTCTGAAAAATCTGTGCTTCCTATTTCTCCTTTATTTAAGAAATCATCAGCCAATATGCATTTATCAATTTTATAACCTAGATGATTTAAAACCATAGCTAATGATGTGACTTCACATCCTGTAGGAAGTTCAGGATTTTGTTGTATATTTTGAAAATCAATCATAAACTGATTATACTCTAGACTTTCACTTTCTATTTGTGATATAAAGTTTTGAATATTTTGTTTTTCTGTTTCACTAGGAGATTGCTTGTTATTTTGACAACTACATAATATCAAACAGAAAATCAAAAAAACATACTTGATTATTTTTTTCAATTTATCACCCCACTCTTTTTAATTTAGACAAATGAACATAATTATATCCCTCATCATAAGAAAGAAAATTATTTTTCATAACTTCATGACATCATTCTATTGTTACATAGATAATAAAGTATTCCCACTTATCAATAAATATCCCTTGATATTATATTTCATCCTATAACTCCATTCTTTCAAATATAAAAAATTGGATAAAGCAAAGATATATGGCAAATATACTCATTTTACACTCAAAAATTTCTGTACTATTATAGAAAGCAGTTAATCATACAGTACTAAAAGCAAACATATTTATATTTAAATAAAAACCACGCCTAAAAGACGTGGTTTTCTCTGCGGCTATAAGCCTTTGCTACTTGCTCGCGTCTCAAGGCGCTGCTTTCACTTCGCTCAAGCTATCGCTTTTGACTCTCGCTATCCCTCAAAGGGATTTTTTCTACTTCCCTTTCTTTTTCTCTTTTTTCTTCTCCTTTGTAATTCTCTTTTCTTCAAATGGATCCCTGTATTCCTTCACACTTAATTTATCCATCGCTATATCATGAGCTTCCTGCTCCCTTATATATTTTGCGACTGTTTCATCGTTTAATCCTACTGTGCTTACATAATACCCTTCTGCCCAGAAATGTCTATTTCCGTACAGATATTTCAGATTGGCATGTCTATCAAACATCATCAATGCTGATTTCCCTTTCAGATATCCCATAAATGACGATACGCTTTCCTTTGGTGGTATCATCACAAGCATATGCACATGATCAATCATTAGATGCCCCTCTATGATTTCCACTCCTCTATACCTGCATAGTGTCCGCAATATTTCGCCTAAGTCTTCTCGGTATTGATTATATATCGCTTTTCGTCTATACTTAGGTGTGAACACAATATGGTATTTACACATCCATTTTGTGTGTGCTAAAGAATTTGCTTTTTTAGCCATAGTCAAATCACCTTTCCTTTCTTTTAATGATAGCTTGAACAACTTCATTATACCGGAAAGGTGATACTATTGTTAAACTTTTTAATTGCTCCACCCGCATAGCAGGTGGTTTTTTTGTTTCGCATATTTCATATGCTCAACTGACTAAAGTCTATATGTTCAAATTTTGTAATTTGAACCTAAAAAAATAAAAAAACATATCACTTTTATGATATGTTTTCTTCATTTATTCTTTTCTCATGACTTTGTTGATAACAATTTTAAGGGAGGATGTTTGAACAAGTATCACTGACAAAAGAATAAGCAATCCACCTACTAATAAATGAATATGAATACTCTCATTGAGTAAAATAACTGAAAAGATAACTGCAAATAGACTTTCAGTTGATAAAATTACTGAACAACTACTTGCACTGGCAGCTTGTTGTGCTTTTGTTTGTAAAAAGAAACAGAGAAAGGTTGCAAACACAACAATATAAAGGCAAGACATAATAGACATTAATGATATATCAGTAGGCGTTCTTGAAAAGAACAAAGTACAAGGAATTGATAAAATAGCACTTGTTAAAAGTTGAACAGCATTGATGACACGGCTATCTTCTAAAACACAAGTATATTGTAAAGAGACAAGATGTATAGCAAAGAAAATAGCACATCCTAAGGCAAGAATATCTCCAACTTGAAAAGACATTTTTGATGATGTTAAAATAGCAATTCCAATCAAGCATAAACAGGAACTTAAGATTTGTATTGTGTTTGGTTTTTTCTTAAAGACCAAATAACAAAAATAAGGAACCATCACAACACCTGAAGCTGAAAGAAAAGCATTATTACTAACACTTGTTAATGTTTGTGCATAAGTCTGTAATGCATAAGCAATAAATAAGAAAGTTCCATTAATGACACCTTTTTTAACTGTTTTGATATGAATCTTTTTGATATCTTTAATAATGAGTAACCATGCTAATATAGATGAACCTAGAAAACGTATAAGCAAAATATCAAAACAAGAGAATGATAGAAGTGCTTGATCAACTGCAATAAATCCTAACCCCCAAATAACAGCAACAATCCCACAATAGAAATGCGCTTTACCTTCACTCATATCTATCACTCTCCTTTATCATTATGTTTTGTTTTTCAGTTCAATAGACTCTTTTCCACTCATATATTCAATGTCTAAAACAATAATAACTGTTTGTTTAAACAATTTATGAATCTCTGCTAAACGTCCTTCTTGATCATTTGGTGAGTATTTAGCAGCTAATATTTCAAATGCTTTTTGCTTTTCTTTTTCGTCAAGTAGAATATGTGTCCTTCCAAAAACAATGACACTTCGAAAGTAGGTTGTATATTCTTTAGGAATAATAATATCTTGATCAATGACACAAAAAGAAACTTTATCATTTCTCAAAACACTCTCTAATTTATGCCCTGTTTTGGCACAATGAAAAATCAAACGTTTATGATCAAATGCAAAACTCATGGGAACAGCATAAGGATACCCATCTTCTCCACTGACTGCTAAAACACCTGATGTGGCTTTTGTTAGAATATCTTTATTTTCTTGTAATGATAGTTTTTGTAAATGACGTCGCATCTCTTTAAACATATTTATCACCCCTTTTAAAGAATGAATCTGACAGTCTTGACTGTCAGATCGTTCACTCTAATATTGATATTTCCACATATATTTTCTTTTACTTAATGGATGGTCTCTCATATCAGCAAGTAAATGATTGAAAACGCCTAACATAGCTGTATGGAAATCATAGTCAAAATACTCACTCACTTCACCTAATTCGTTCATACCATATTTTTCTGCATCAATAACTGTAAAATGATGATTATATTGACTTAAGAAAGAAATTGCTCTTTCGTCTAATGGTTTTGTTTTACCAGTTGATTTTAATAATAAGAATGCTGTATCTGGATTAGTGATTTCAAATGGTCCATGGAAGAATTCACCAGTATGGATAACTGCAGAATGAATCCATTGCATTTCCATTAAAATACAGATTTGTTGTTGTTGAGCAGCTGACCAAGCAGTACCAGAACCCATTGTGTAGATAATCTTATCATCTTTATAGTTGATTGAGAACTTAATTGCTTCTGGAATAATTGCTTTTTCAGCAGCTGGGATAAGCGTATTCATTTTTTTCATAGCATCAAGCATCAATTCATAATTTCCAGTTCCTTCAACCTGATGTAGTGTTTCAATAGCAATACGTAAGATATATCCAGTTTTGCTGACCTCATAAACATCCTCAGATAAATCTTTAAACAAAATGACATAGTCAGAAACCTCATGAATACCGTTATCCCCTTCTTCATGTGTCATTCCAATAACAGTTGCACCTAATCTTTTTGCAACACGCCCTGCCTCAACTGTTTCAGCAGTATTTCCACCACGAGATGAAATCACAACAATAGAGTTTTCACCAATACATGATGGTGTATCATGAACAAATTCATTAGAAGAAGTATAACTTGTTGTTACATTTTTCGCTTCTCTACTTACATAATAGTATGGTGCATAGAAACAAGCAAGTGAACCTCCTACTCCTGTAAAACTAATGTTTTTAATTTCCTTTTCTGAAGTAATTTCTTCAATCATTTTTTTAACATCGAACATTTTTCTTTTCCTCCTCTTTTATCTTTTTCTAACGTTCAATAATATATGAATTAACTTATTTCTAAGTTAGTTCTAAGCTGCTAATATACCAAAGTAATTTAAGATAATTCCAGCAATAAAACAACAAATAACAATAACAATTGGATGAACTCCTTTTTTCACTAAGAAATACATAAATCCAGTTAGTGCTAATGGTAACATCTGTGGCATAATACCATTTAAGATATCTTGGACAACTAATGTTTCGCCATAAGCCAATGGTGTTGTCACATTCACTAATGTTGCGGCCATACCACCAACAACCATCAATCCTGCAATTGAACAACCATACATTAATTTATCCATTAAATTGCTTTCTGAAATCTGGCGAATTAATTCCTGCCCTTTCGTATATCCTAATTTTGCTCCATACCAGGTGATTGGAAAACTGACACCAAATGAAATGAGCATAGCGAGAATTGGTCCTAATATAGATCCCTGTTGGGCTAAAGATATTCCAATACTCATTGCAATAATTCTCACAGTCCCTTGGAATAAAGAATCACCAATTCCTGATAATGGTCCCATTAATGCAGTTTTTACTGAAGTAATCATCTTAGGGTCAAAGACATCTGGTTTTTCAGCATATTCTTCTTCCATTGCTGCTGTTAAACCTAATACAAATGCACCAAACTGTGGTGTGATATTGAAGAATTCTAATGAAGCTCTATATCTTTCTTTTTTCTTCTCTTCATCTTTTGGGTCTGGATATAAACGATCTAAAGTTTTAGAAATTCCCCACATAAATGCTGTATTCATTTGTCTTTCATAATTCCAGTTTGTCTGCATACACCAGCCACCCCAGAAAAACTCTCTGACTTTTTTATGTAACGGATAATTTCTTTGTGTTTCTAATCCCTTTTGTGACATCTCTCTTTCCTCCTTAATCATCAAGTTCATCATCTAGTTCATCTAACTCATCAACAGAAGCTCCTGCTCCTTGAAGAGATGAACCATCACCATATTTAAATTGATAAAACAAGATTGCCATAATCACTGAAATAATTGCAATAGCTGTTAAACTCAATCCTGAATAAGCTGCAATGGCAAATCCTAGGAAGAAGAATATAGCATTTTTCTTAGTAATCATAACTGATAACAACATAGCAAATCCAAAGAATGCAACCAAATTAGCCCCCAAAGTAATACCATCTAATACAAATTGTGGAACTGCATTCACAATTGCATTAATCACATCTGCACCTAAATAGACTGCCATGAAAACTGGTATAAAAGTACAAACAGCATATAATAATGGTCCCCAGAAAATATCAACAAGTTTAGCCTTTTGATATTCACCTTTTTCCACATAATTATCACACATATGTGTCATACTGATACGAACAACACTTGCCCCTGTTTCAATAAGTGTAATCAATAAAGTCATTGGTGTGGCAATTGCCAAAGCTGTTTCAATATTCGCTCCAGTCATGATAACCAAAGCACATCCTGCAATAGACCCCATATTCATATCAAATCCAGAAGCCCCAATACTCATAAATCCTAAATTTACCATTTCCATTGATGCCCCAACAGCGAGTCCTGTTTTTACATCTCCTAAGAAGAGACCTACAAGTGTACATGTAATCAATGGTCTTTCAAAGTTTAAACGCCCTAACATACGTGAATCGATTCTTGCAAAGACTGCAATCAATCCAACAACAACTGCATTCAATAACATCCTTTTTCCTCCTCAATTCTATAATTTTAATTCTTCTCTCTTGGTTGTAGGAAGCTGTTGCATAAAGACAGAAGTTCCACAACTCATAATTTTCTTTGTATCTTCTCTCTCTTCCTCATTCAAATAAACAACATCTCCATATGATTTTGAACCCTCTTTTTTAGCAATTCCTCCATAATTAATCTCTTTAAAGTTTGGATATTGTTCAATAAATCTTGCTGCATCTCTTGTACATCCAAAGATGATAAAGATAGTATCATTCAATGTTTCCACCTTTGGCATCTTTGATAATGCTTTTTCAACAGTAAAGATATTCAATTTTACACCTGCTGGTTTTGACATATTTAATGCCATTTTTTGAAACTCATCATTTGCCGCTTTATCATCAATGACAATAATTCTTGTTGCTGCTAAGAAATGTGTCCAAGTAAATGCCACTTGACCATGTACCAAACGATGATCAATTCTCACTGCTTTAATCATTTTTTCACCTCCGTTCTTTTATAAATCATCTGCTTCATGAAAGTTTTCAACCATGCTATTTATATATTTCACAGATACCAGTTCCTCTTTCGCTTTTTTGGTTAACATCTCTTTATTGATACCACCAGGTGTTAAGAGTAAATCAACTAAAAATGCTAAGTTGGTATTTGTAATCAAATGAAATGGGTATTGCCCTAAATATTTCACAAATCCATTATTCACACTTCCCCCCATCATATCTGTACAAACAACCAGATCATGAGTTTCAAAATTATGATTATTCATGATTTCCTGAACTGTTTCATCTAAATTAAAATCTGATGATGTGTATCCACAAACCGTTTTCACCTGTGGTAGCTCTCCAACAATAATTTGCAGTGCACTTACCAATCCATCTGCGAGATGGCCATGTGTTGCTATCACAACTTTTTTATCACTTTTCATTTCTCTTTCCCCTATTTCCTATCTAATTTTGATAATAATTCTCCATCTTCAAAACCTTCTTCATCAGCTGCAATAAACTCATAAAGATATGCAATTTCACTAGTTGGAATCGTAATATTATATCTTTTTGATAACGTTTGAAAGGAATCATGAACATCTTGAATAAAAACATGATTATCTTTTTTGAAATCTTCTAAATTATTAAATTCAGTAATAGCTGATTTTGTAACAAGTCTTTCAATCAAGCAACAAACATGAATATATATTCCAATCAATGTTTTTCCACCAAATCTTTTTTGAAGATGCTCTTGTAATGTTTCAACTGCTAAACTAACATTATCTAATAAGACTTTTGGATTTAAGATTGTTAAATAACCAACGACATTTTGAAGAGTAAAATTCTTTCTTAAATCATCAAGTAATTGATTTAACTCATTTGGTTTTAAGTATTTAGATAAACGATTCATAATGACATCTATGTTATTACCAGAGATAATTTCCTCTAAGGCTATAAAGATCTGACCCTCAATATGTGGATTTGCTGTTCCAGTCATAAAGAGAACATTGTTGCTAGAAAAGAATTCATGATTTGCCCCACTTGCAAGCAATTGATTATAATCACATACCTCTAAATCAACTGGAACTTGAAGTGGAAAACTATTTTCAAATAATTCACGCATTCTTTGTGCCATATGAATGCCACTTTCACTTATAAATAAAATCGTATCATTCTTTTTACGATCAATGATTGTATAATGAGCAAGTGAATTTTCACTGACCTTTTGCAATGTTGTTTTGAGGTCTTTATCATTTAAAATACAGTTACCAACATTGAGTGCTAATCTTGTAGATACATTATTAATAACACCAACATTACAGTTAATTGCTGTACTTAGACTTTTTCCTAACTGTTCTAAAGACCCCATGTCCACCATAACAATAACATCAGCATTATGATTCATACGATTTAATCTTTCCATCAGGATTTCTTTAATCTCATCAACTGTGATATCTAATGGCATATCTACTGCATCAAAAACATATGTTTCAAGTAAACTATTCACTGCATCTGCAATACTCGTTGCAGTTGAATAGCCATGACAGACAATCATACCAAAAATCTTACGATTGGTTATTTCTGAATTATAATGATGTATATAAATCATCATAATTGCTGATAAGATATCCGTTGTATTGATTTCAAGATTTGTATACATGAGTCTTGTAATATCTTCAACAATCATAGATTCATTGAAAAGATGTGTTTTCATCTGATTTAAAGCATCATCAATTAAATTTCGATTATCCTGACGCCATTTTTGGATTGATGAACTATAAAGGTCATGTATATAAATTAATTTAGCTAAAGTACAACAAAATCCACTTGGTAAATTCATATAACGTTTCTTTAAAACAATATCTAAGATATTGGATAAAGAAATCTCTGTTCCTTTGATTCTCACAGGTGGAATTCTTTGTTTATAAGAAAGATAATCACCTAATAAATCAAAGTTATGTTTACTTTCTGTTAATGCTTCAAGAAAATGTTCTGTTTTTAAAAAAGGCTTAAAGATACGATTGAAATAATCTAATATAAAATCAATTTGTTCACTTTTTTTGTAAGTTGTTGTATCTATGTAAATAACATCTTCATCAATCATAATGGGCATTGTTGTTAAAAGGTGTTCTGGTAAATGATATGTATGTATAATAGCTTCACTTTTTCCTGCACTTTCTCTGAGTGCACTTGCACACATAATACGAATGGTTGATTGAAGTCCAATCATATTGTTATCATAGTCACCATTGACAAGAGCTCTGAGAACGACATTACTGATTTTTATTGTTTTCTCCATTTTCTTGCCTTCTTGTTGAATAAAGTGAATGATTAATTCTTCTTTTTCTTCATTGCTTTTCTCTTTTAATGATGGAACATTTAAAATAACAGGTATATTTTTAAGAAGTCTTTCATTTATGAATAAGTTTGGATTTGTATCACAAATAAACATATAACGAATAATTTTATTTTTGTATTGACCTCTATAGTGACTTTTATCCATTTCAATCAATTGACATAATCTATTTTGAAAATCTTCTGACATATGCTGTATTCCACAAAGCATAAAGACAATATGATCATATGAATCAATCATGCCTATTTTATTCTTCTGTCCAAAAACTTTATGAAGTAAATCTTCATTATGTCCTGGTGAAAATTCTAGTTTCATCAGTTTTGTATTTTCATCAATGACTCCTTTTCTTGCTGCATTATCAAATATCGTTGTACATAATGTCCGTTTGCCAGTTCCTCTTTCTCCATATACAATCATGGGTAATCCAGATGGTGGATATTCAAAGCTTTCTCTTAACTGTTTAATGACTCCAGCAAGTGATTTATCACTACCAATAATTTGTGAATAATCACCTTCCCCTTTTGAATGTGTAGCAACATATTCTTTGACTTCTTCTAAATCATAGAAATCTTCTTCTTGAAATGTTGTTTGATAGAGTTCTTCCATCTTTTTACGATGAAAGAAGTAGACTGGTCGTGAATTAATCTTCATGACTGATTTCTCTTTGACAAGTTCATTGAGATACTGACTTGCAAGGCTTCTGCTGATATGCATTTCATCACTTATTGATGAAGCAGTGAAATGATTGACTTGAGTAAAGTCGAAGTTCTCACTCAGATCACTCAGATAGCTTAATATAAGATCTTTTGTACTGTTGGCCATTTTTATCATCCTTTCATGAGTTTTCTGATTCATCCCTGCCTTACACTTCCAATATATCGTATTATGACATCTTATAACAATAGTGTTGAATTCTTTGACACACTTTCTCGTTTTTTTGATATTCTTGATTATTTTCAACACTCATCAACACATTTCGACACTGAAACAATGAAATTGTATAAGAGAGACGAATCTATCATTATTTTATCAATGCATATCAAGACTCTCAATTTTTTTCTTATTTAGAAATAAGAGTTGTTAAGTTAATAGCCCAATTCCCTTGGTTATAACGTTTCATTCCAAAATAAACACGAATCACTTGTTCCAGCTGACAAATGAAGAATACAAGTGCAATACTTTGAATATGAAAGAGATGTACACTTATAAAAGCTAAAGGAATACCAATAAGCCACATGAATCCACTATCTAAAATGGCCAATATTTTTGAATCACCACCCGCTCTTAATGATGAGAACACAATAACAATAAACATTCTCAAAGCAATTTTTAATGAGAAAACTTTGACAATGGCGATTGCTTGTCCAACAACATAAGAATCTTCTAACTGAAATATAGAGACGAGTTGATGCGAACATCCAAAAATAAAAACAATAGACATAACAGCCAAAATAGCTGCCATTCCAACAAAGTAGTTCCCTTCTTCCCTTGCTTTTTCTACATCACCAGATCCTAATGCAACGCCTAGCATAACTGCTGTTGCATTAGATATACCTGTCACCAGTGCATTAAAAACATCTGATAATTTCGCACCAACATAATACGCATCCATTGAACTTGTTCCTAGTGCTCCAAACGCTTTGACAAAAAGTGTTGAACCAAAGCCAAACATCAATTCATTCCATATTAATGGCTGAATTTTACGCATGATTGGCCTCACAAAGTGATAATCCAGCGAAAACATTTCATGAAATGTCCCAATGAATTCTTGCTTTGTTGCATAAGCATAAACAATATTGACAATAAGAACAAAACTTTGTGCTATGAGAGTCCCTATTGCTGCTCCTTGTATTCCTAATTCTGGGAATCCAAAATATCCAAATATTAAAACATAATTGACAAAAATATTGATTCCCATTGCAGCTATACCAATGATAAGAGGTACCTTTGTTTTTTGAATACTGCGATAAATATAACTAAATGAGAATCCTAAAGATAATGGTATATATGAAAACATGGCAATCATTAAATACTGATGACTATTTGCAATCACGTTAGGGTCCTGTATATAAAAAGCGATAATCTTTCTACCAAAGAGTGCTGCAATGAGTAGCCAGATAAGACCTATGCCAAGACCCAGAATAACGCTTAGTCCAAATGTTCGCTTGAGATTATCATGATCTTTAGCACCATAAAATTGTGCTGAAAAAATACCAGTTCCAGCAATTGCACCCCATGCAACTGCACTACATAATGTCTCAATTTGGACAGCTGTTCCAACTGCTGTCACCTGATGAATCCATGAGACCATTAAAGAATCAATAATTCCCATACAACTACTTACCAGTTGTTGAATGGCTAATGGGATAGCTAATAAACTCGCTCGTTTATAAAATGCTCTTGTTCCTATATAATGTTTCATAACATCCATTTTCACTCCCCCTTTCAACATAATCTCATTATAAATTTTTATAAATAAAATAAAAAAAGTGTTTGAAGACTCAACACTTTTTTGAGAATTCAAACACTCTTTTTCCTTTTTTCATAATTATCTTACAAATGAATATTTTTCACCAACAATATACTGTAAACTATAATGAACAGGGAATCCATTTTTATCCCCCATAATACCATCCATTACAAACAATGGTGCACCTACTGGAACTTGTAATAACTTCACATGTTCACCATTTGCAGTCGTGACAGTAATAACAGTTTTTAATGAGCGGTCACAAACAATTCTCTTTTTTTCTGCTAATAACTCATAAAGTGAACCAGTTAAAGGTTCATTCATTAAAAATCTATAATTCTGATAAGAATAATAATTATTCTCTATCATCAATGGAATACCATCTGCTAATCTTAATCTTTGAATATACAAAACCTGATCATTATCATTTAATTTTAAAAAGTTTTGCATACGATCATCTAATGGCAGGACCTCTCTTTTTAAGACAATTGAAGAACTTTGCATTCCTGCATTTTTACATGATTCAGTGAAACCAATACTATCTTCTAAAGGTCTAAAAAGTTTAGGTGTTGTTGCAAAGGTTCCCTTTCCCTGTTTCTTAATCAAATAGCCTTCTGACTCTAATTCAGCAAGTGCGTTTCTAACTGTAATACGACTGACATTGTATTTCTCACAAAGTTCATATTCTGATAAAATTTTCTCTCCCTTTTTAATTTCACCACTGTCGATTAATCCTTTAATCGTATTTTTTAATTGTAAATACAGGGGCATTGAATTATTATCATCTAATTTCATATTCTTACCTCACTTATGATACTTCTATTATATCCTTATTCAAAAGAAAAAGCGATACTTTACAGTTTATTCAAATAATTCAATAACCTCATGTAAAGAAGATAAAATAGCTATAGTCTGTTGTTGTTGAAGAGCTTGTGCGCCAATTAAATCCGGAATCATAATACAAGGTATATGAGCACGATAAGCCGCTTCTACCCCTACAGTTGAATCTTCTAAAACCAGGGCCTTATGACTTTCAACACCAAAGTGTTGAATCACTTTTTGATATATTTCTGGATTTGGTTTTCTGTGAGTCACTTCATCACCACATAGCATATAATCAAAGTGATGAAGCAAGTTCAGTCTCGTTAATCTTTCTATTGTTAAGTCTCTATTGGTTGCAGTTGCGACTGCTTTAGGAATTTGAAGATGATCTAAAAGTTCTAATAATTCATAGATCCCTGGCTTTGGATCAATTCTTTCTGCCAATAATTGTCTACCATAAATACGAGCTTCTTCCAAAATCATTTCTGCTTGTTGAGAACTATTCAAATCCTCAACAACAATTCTCTCAACTTCTTTACCGTTTCTTCCAACACATCTTAAAAAAGTTGTATACCCTAAATCACTAATCCCATGTTTTAAACCAACTTCCTGCCAAGCTTGTTGCCACCTTGCTTCAGTATCTAACATTAAGCCATCAACATCAAAAATAACAAGTTCTGGACGCATGATTATCCCTCTTTTCTTTTTATTCGTTTATAACATCTTATAACAACTTACATTCACAATATAACATTATATAACAAGTTAGTCAATGAATTTATAAAAAAACAGGATAACTTCATCTTATCCTGCGAGTATTTGATTTCTCTTCTTTTTATACAGTACATAACAAAGAACACTTATCATAATAACAATCACAATGATCATCATGAAACAATGCATAAAGAATGATTCAGGTAAAATTGTAATCACTGGATCAGTTGTATAATCAAAAATCCAATAATCATTTCTAAAGACAATGTTGTGAAAAATAACAAATGCTTTATCAAAATCTAATGCAACAAAAAATCCTAATACGGATGGAATAGCAACAGAAAAGAATGATGTTAATGGTAAGAAACGATATTCTTTTTGCTTCACATTCAAATAAATCATGACTGCTGATATAATTCCTGTAACAACAAAAGTGATTTGTATCATTTCAAAAACTCTTTTGACTTCTTCAAAATGAATTCTCCCTGTATTTGACATCACAAAGTCTGGCAAATTTAAACTCCCCTGATAGAAAATACTTTGATACTGAATAAGAACATCATAATTTTTTTGAATAACTTCTCGAGAAAGACCAGTTGATTCTGCAATCTTTAAATAATCAATATCAAAATAATATAACTGTTTAAAAAAAACAGTTATAATGACAGCTAAACAGATGATAAAGACTGTTAAGAAAAGCGCTAAGACAATATCCCTCTTTCTACTCTTCGTAAATAAAGTCTGCACCTTTTTGAACCTCTACTTTTGATAATTTTGGATAATTTTGCTGACGTAAAACCTCATATATACCAATAGCCACGCAGTTAGATAAATTGAGGCTTCTAACATTCCCATCCATTGGAATACGAACACATTCATCTAAATGATCTTTTAAAATATGATGTGGAATACCATCATGTTCATGTCCAAATAAAATATATTGATCTTGATCTGATACATAATTTTGATCTGTATAACAAAGTTTAGAATAACGTGTAAAGAAATGATAATCACCTGGATTTTGTGTTACAAATTCTTCCCAGTTTTCATAGATTTCCATTTCTAAATCTTTAATATAATCTAATCCTGCTCTTTTCATATGTTTATCATCTAATGAAAAGCCCATTGGTTTAATAATATGTAATTTTGAGTGTGTTGCTACACATGTTCTCATGATATTTCCAGTATTCTGTGGAATTGCTGGATGGACTAATACGATATGATTCATTTTCTACCTCCATTGACTACATCTTCTGTATTTTATCATAACATTACTAAATAAGAAATACCAAAACTATGTTTCTTTATTTGATGGAGAAAAATGTCAATTTTATTATTTGAAAAGTGATTGTTATAATGGAGTTATTAGACAGAGATGGAAGAGTTCTTATGAAAGTCATTTATCCTTATATATCAAAATAGTTTGAAAAAATTCCTTATTGCATTGCTCATACCAGCTATATGATATCTGTTATTTTTATAACATTTGACTTAATTGTTACATATAGTGCATTTGCAGAAACATCCTTTCGAAATCAAGATCAGGTGAAATCTATGACCAAATATATAATGATGAATTTATGTATCATCAGTTTCCTGTCATGGAACCAGATAATGAATAAAACAAAAGCAAATCATAGAAGAAATTATGGTTTGCCTTTTAATATTTGATATAGTTTTCTTAAAGCTTTTGCACGATGTGAATATTGATTTTTTTCTGCTAATGTTAATGCGGCAGATGTTTTATGTAACTCAGGTACATAGAAAATAGGATCATACCCAAATCCATTTTCTCCTTCTATATGATCATATATCTCACCATAAAAATATTCTTCAATTAAGATAGGATCTTCATGAGGTATACATAAAGCCATTGCACATACAAATCGAGCACCTCTTTCTTTACCTTTGACAGCATCTATAATATATTGATTCTTTATATCATAACTTGTATCATGTCCCATAAATCTTGCTGAATAAATACCAGGCGCTCCATTTAAGGCATCAACTTCTAAACCTGAATCATCTGCTAATGTTGGTTTATTAATCATATCACAAATTGTTTGTGCTTTAATCAAAGCGTTCTCTTGAAATGTTTGACCAGTTTCTTCAATATCTATTTCTTTTTCAAAAACATCTTGAATTGAACGAACTTCAATACCAATTTCATTCAACATTGCTTTTATTTCCTTGATTTTCCCTTGATTGGTAGATGCTATAACAATTTCTTTCATATTTTTCACTCCATTCCTAATGCAATTTTTACTTCCTTAATAGGCATTTTTTGCCCAGTCCAAAATTCAAAAGATACAGCCCCTTGATATAAAATCATTCCTTCACCATTCATATACTCTAGCCCCAATCTTTCTGCCATTTTTAATAGTTTCGTTTGAGCTGGCTTATAAATGATATCTGCTACTTTTAATTGATGAGACAAATACGATTCATCAATCAAGCACTGATCAACATTTGGACTCATCCCAACATTTGTTGTTTGAACTAATAAATAGGCATCCTTTAAATCCTGTTTTAACTCATCTTTATTACTCAAAGATTTTAAATGAATGTCACAATTTAACTTTTGATTAAGCTCCTCTATAAAAGGTTTCTCACTACGATTATAAACAACAATCTCTTTTGCACCTTGTAACGCCATCTCTACAATGATTGCACAAGCAGCCCCACCTGCCCCTAAGACAACAATCTTTTCATTTTGAATATGCCATCCTCTTTCTTCACATGCCATGACAAATCCTTTTCCATCACTGATATGTCCAATTAATTTTCCATTCACATTTTTGACTGTATTAACTGCCTGACAAAGTTTTGCCTCAGTTGTCAAATCATCTAAATAATCCATAATTTTTAATTTATATGGCATAGAAACATTAAATCCTTTGATATTTAATGTTTTGACACTGGTTATATAATCAGATAGCTGATTTTCTGCAACTTCAAATGCTAAGTAAACATCATCTATTCCTAATGTTTGAAATGCTGTATTATGCATCATTGGTGAAAATGAATGTCTGATTGGATTCGCAACAATCCCATATAAACCTGTATATCCTGTAATCCTATTTTTCTTCTTTTCCAAAAGCTCCTCATCCCCTTTTTGATATATACTTTGAAATCCATATGACTCTAATATCTTTTTAGATGGTATATTTAGCGGATCAATATAAGCAACTATTCTTTGAACTGTCATTGTCTCTACAATCTTCATCAGCTCATAACAAATCTGCTTCCCATACCCTTGACGCCAATATCTTGGATAAATCATATATCCAACTTCAACACCATGATAATATGGTTTTAAACATCCAACACCTACTAAAAGATCTTGATCAAAGCCTAAATAATATCCATATTTGAGATCATGGTTCCATGAAGTGATTATTTCCCATTTTTCTTTCATTTCCTGTTCACTCAAAACATCTCCTGTAATCATCTTCATAACATCTTTATCTTGATAAAAAGATTTGATAATTGGATAATCATCATAAGTCATAAGTACAAGTTCCACAGAAATCACTCCATTCTCCTCTATTATATAGCAAACTTCTACGACTACAAAGAAAAAGTAACAACTTTTAAAGCACCCTTTATGGATTTTAACTACAAAACATATAAAGCCATACATTTAAAATTTATTTTTATATTTGAATATGTAAGTGGAGATTTCTTTATGACTTGAAAGTATTCGTAATTTTTAAATCACTTTTTTCTCTCTATAAACTTGTGAATAATTACTTATTGTTTAATCATATTGCTCCGATGTCGAAATATGTCGTAAAACAAAGGTTGAATAATGTTGACTGTATATGATATGGAGGAATATAATTTAAGTAGAAAAAAGGGAGAGGAAACCATAGAAAAGCGTTGATATCAAGGGAGGGATAAACGTTTACAATGCTTTAATTTTATTATTAAATTAATAAAACCTATAATATAAAATATTGTTAATTCCTCTTTCTTAGAATTAAAAAGGAGGAGTTTGTTATGTTAAAAAAGTTTCTAAGGTTATGTAGTGCAGTTTCATTATCTTTGTGTTTATCTCTTGGCATGAATTCATCAGTATTTGCTACTGATACGACAGAAAATATTGATGAAGTAACCCACTCTTATTCTTCGTATACTTTATCTAAGGAGGAAATAGAAGAAAATATCAGAAAACAACTTGAAAATGCGAATTCTGTTTCTCCTCGCATGGATGAATATCTCTATGAATATGTGAATATAGGAACAAGTATGACTTCAAAATCCAAATATTATCTAGCTCAAAATCAGCCATCAAATGGTGTCGTGTTTGAGAGTGGAGGAGGAAGCATAAATTGGAAAGATACCTCTTATGTCGCTGACACAGTTTCTTTTTCAGTTGGGTTCTCTGGTAAATACACTTCTGTTTCTATTGGTGTTACTCCTGGTACACGTGTGACAGAAGGTACGTATTCATTTTCCCCACAAATTAATTCAAGTCAAATTGGTAAACGTGTTAAACTGTATGTTGCAAAAGATTATAAAGTCTATCGATATGCTGTTTATCGTTACAATAAGTATTCGCCATCTAATAAAGTTTTTGTTCGTTATCAAGATACTCCGAGTACTTCAACTATTTATTTTGATATAAGAACAATTGGTTAAATAGACTCATGAAAAAAAATATTATTGGCGTAATATTGATTGTATTAAGTTTATTTTTTGGATTTTTTATTGGTAAGAATACAAACAACGAACAAAACAAACCAGCTAGTAACGATATACTTGTAAGTGGAAACTATGTAAATAATCAAATTGAAAAAATATATATTAACTTAAAACTTAATGAAAAAATAATAGAGTACTATGATGGTAATGATTATCTGACTTCTCATCGTTATAATATTTTTAACGATAAAGTTATTTTATGCCAGTTAGAAAAAATTGGTGATTGTATATTCATTTCTGAATCAGACAAATCGCTATTGATGATTTATAAAGTTGATGGCAAATGGATTTCAAGTGTATATCATTTTCGTGGTCATGAATTTGTTTATTTTGAACATACAGATTAATCTTTCATGTAAGTGTTTGTATGTTTGATGTGAAAAAATAGCTTAGTATGAATTCATTTATAGTGCTTTAAATAATTAAAAGTAAAAATGGGACAAAATTTATTTTGTCTCATTTTTTATGAAAGAATACACTTAAAAACAGTACAATTGGAAATAAATAGGTAACAAATGTTTATAAAACCCTATAATATAATAAATTCTTTTTTAGATTATGAAAATAATTTCCCTTTTCTCTCTTTTCTTTATATAATAGATACGTAGATTACGGGAGGATATAAAAATGATTAAAAAGCTCATTATGAATGCTGATGATTTTGGAATGACTCAAGGAAATTCAATTGGAATTTTAATGGCTCATGCGCAAGGTATTTTAACTTCTACAACATGTATGATGAATATGCCCTATGCTGAGTTTGCACTAAAGGAAGCTAAAAAATTTCCTAAATTAGGCGTAGGAATACACTTTGTATTAACTGTTGGTAGACCTTTAGTAGAAGGTGCTAAGTCTTATACTGATAAAGATGGTAACTTCATTAGACCTAAAGACTATCCAGACAAACAACCACATGCTGATCCTGAAGAACTTTATGTAGAATGGAAAGCTCAAATGGAAAAATACATCGAAGTCGCAGGACATAAACCAACTCACATTGATTCTCATCACCATGTTCATTTATTACCATGGCATGTAGAAGTCGCAAAAAGACTTGCAAAAGAGTATGATTTACCAATGCGTCAAAGAGAACAAGTCTTAGATACTTATGAATATGCACGTTGTGATGATCGTATGTATGGAGATGATGCTAATTATGACTTTGTAACAAAAGCATATAGTGTAGATGATGAAATATTAGAATTCATGTGTCACCCAGCATATGTTGATCAAAGACTTTATGATATGACTAGTTATTGTTTACCTCGTATGAAAGAACTGGAATTAATTCTTTCACCTGAATTAAAACAATTTGTAGTTGATCATAATATTGAATTAATTAATTTCTCAGATATCAAAAAAATGGCCGAATAGCCATTTTTCTTTTACCATTTTTTATGTACATCTTCCTGTGTAATAGATCTAATCACTTCACAAGGGTTACCAGCTGCAATAACATAAGGAGGAATATCATGGGTCACAACACTCCCAGCCCCTATAATCGCACCTTGATTAATTTTAACTCCTGGTAAAATGGTCACATTTCCACCAATCCACACATTATCATAAATAGTGACTGGTTTTGCATATTCTAAACCTTTTATTCTTTGAACTTCATTATATGGATGAGCAGCAGTATAAATCTGCACATTAGGTCCTAGTATAACATTATCACCTATAGATACTTTTGCCTTATCTAATATTGTTAGATTGATATCACTATAGAAATTCAAACCAATTTCAATATTATATCCATAACTACAATGAAAAGGCTGCTCAATACATAATTTTCCTTTACATTTTAAGAGTTTCTTAAGAATCAAATCTCTTTCATCTCTATGTAAAGGACTTAAACGATTATATTCATATAACATACCTTGACAAAACTCTCTATCTTTATAGAGTTCACTACTATAAGGTTGATAGAGATGCCCATCAAGCATCTTTTCTTTTTCGCTCATACTTTCACCTCACTTTGATAACACTCTTCTATTTGGTCTAACAATGCCTGACAATCATAAGTTGCAAAAGTGATTGGATTAATACTTTTCACAATAATAGGCTTGTATTGTTGTGCCAATTGAATCACTTTATAACGTAGTTGTGGAGCAACTAAAATGATATCATAGTCATGATAAACATCATCTAAATGATATGCTGGTGATGCTTTAATAATATAAGGCAATTTATTCAATTCACAAAATGTATTCATTTTCTCAGCAAAAAATCCTGTTGTCATTCCCCCTGTACAACAAAGTAATATCTTCTTTTCCTTAACTTGATTATCTTCAGTAAGTTTATCAATCATTCTATAAAATAAGTCTTTAGCAAAATGAAAATTAGAAAATTGATAATGTAAATAAAACAATAATTTCTCATCTTCCTTGATAGCTTCTTCAACAATACCAATTGGCCATATCACAAGCCTTGCTACCTTTTGCTGATAAAAGATTTTATATGTTCTTTCATCGTATTCTTCAAGTGTTAAACGAGGATCATTAAGGACTTGAAAATATACCCATTTCTTAAATACTTCTATATTCTCTTTACGATAGAAATCATCCATGATCCTCACCTCTTTTTTAATTATACTAAAATCTATAAAAAAAAGAAATGCCAAGAAATAAACTTAACATACTTTCTTCTTTTAAAAACAAAGATTTTTTAACAATACAAAAAAGATAAAACAATTATTAGATATCTACTTATAATTATTTCATCTTCAAAATATTATTATTCTTCTTTTAAAATGAGAGTTTTTCTCCATTGCTTTCAATAACTTTTTTATACCAGTCAAAAGATTTTTTCTTTCTTCTTTCCAATGTTCCTTGTCCTTGATCATCTTTATCAACAAAAATAAAACCATAGCGCTTACTCATTTCACCTGTACTCGCTGCCACCAAATCAATACATCCCCAGGTTGTATAACCCATCAAATCGACACCATCTTCAATCGCATCTTTCATTGCTTTGATATGTTCTCTTAAATAATCAATACGATAATCATCATTGATTGAACCATCCTCTGCAATTTCATCTTTAGCACCCAATCCATTTTCAACAATAAACAATGGTTTTTGATAACGATCATATAAAGCATTTAAAGTAATTCTTAGTCCTAAAGGATCAATTTGCCATCCCCAATCAGATGTTTGTAAGTAAGGATTTTTAACAGACTTGACAACATTCCCATCTGTCATTCCCATTTTTGGATTTGCACTGGCACAACGTGACTGATAATAACTAAATGAAATAAAATCTACAGGATATTGTTTTAAAATTTCTAAATCACCATCATGAATATCCAAATGAATATCTTTTTCCTTGAATACTCTTTGTGAATAACTTGGATAATATCCTCTTGCTTGAACATCTATAAACATTAGGTTTTCTCTATCCTTATTCATTGCTAACCAAACATCATTAGGATCACAACTATATGGATAGAATTGTCCACCTGCTAACATACATCCCACTTTATTATTTGGATTGATTTCATGTGCTATTTTTGTAGCCAAAGCACTTGCTACTAATTCATGGTGAGCAGCTTGATATTTGACTTGTTCACGATTTTCACCTGGCTGAAAACTAATTCCCGCCCCTGAAAAAGGTGAATGTAATAAAATATTAATTTCATTAAATGTTAACCAATATTTGACTAATCCATCGAATCTTTCGAAACAGACTTTCGCATATTTCGTAAAACAGTCAATCATTTCACGACTTTTCCATGAATCATATTTTCTAACTAAACCCATTGGGACATCAAAATGACATAATGTAACTAACGGTTCAATACCATACTTTTGACATTCTTTAAACATGTCAGTATAAAAAGCAATTCCTGCTTCATTAGGCTTTGATTCATCACCATTTGGAAATATTCTTGCCCATGCAATAGATGTTCTGAATGTTTTAAATCCCATTTCAGCAAATAAAGCAATATCTTCTTTATAATGATGGTAGAAGTCAATCGCTTCATGACTCGGATAATTTTCACCAGGTATTTCTTCAACTGGATACATATCTCCCAGTTTTACAAACATTCTCTTTTCACCATGAGGAATCATATCAACAGTTGTTAAACCTTTGCCATCTTCAAGATAAGCACCTTCGGCCTGATTGGCTGCAATCGCTCCACCCCATAAAAAATCTTTAGGAAATCCCATAACTTCTCTCCTTTATCTGTTAATTCTTGATGTTCCTGCTTCCATAAATGATTCAATTTCAGCAATATGAAACGTATTGGCATCGCCATGAATTGTATGTTTTAATACTGAAGCACAACATCCAAATTCCAAACTATAATCAATATCTTTCTGATTCAATAATCCATAAAGAACCCCTGAAAGATAAGCATCTCCTCCACCTACACGATCAACAATGTCATCAATATGATAAGTTTGAGAAATATGTAAACAATTATCATATAAATAACCTGTTAAATCATTCACACTTGTTGAAAGGATATCTCTTTTTGTACATGTGATATATTGAATATTTGGATACATCTTTTTTATTTGTTGGTAATAATCCGCTAATTGTTTTTCAAAAGTCTCTTTAGAACTTGTTAATCCAAGAAAATTTTGTGCATCTAAATGTCCTGCTGATAAAATAGTCACATAAGGTAAGATTTGTTTGAAAGCTTGTCCAGCTTCCTCAATTGTCCACATTTTGGCACGATAATTACTGTCATAAACGACACATTTATTATTTCCTCGGCAATATTCAAGCATTTTCAGCACAGCCTGACGAACTGTCTCATTTAATGCTACTGTTATACCAGATACAACAAAAATATCAATATCCTTAAAAAGGTCTTCCATATCAATGTCATCCAAACAAAATGATGTCATGGCACTATACTTACGATCATAAATGACCTGACTTGTACGATTGCCACTGCCATTTTCTAAAAAGTAACTGCCAATTCTCATATCATTTCTTAAAATCTGTGTTGTATCAACATCATACTTTTTTAAATATGAAATGACTGCATCTCCTAATGCATGATTCGGTAATTTGGTTAATAATGTTGTATCAAAGCCATACTGTGCTAAACTTACAGCAATATTTGTTTCACTTCCACCAATATGAACTTGGAAATCAAGTTCACTAAAGCGATGTCCTTTATGTGTTGAATATCGCAGTAAAGTTTCTCCCATACATAACACTCTCATGGTTATTTCGCCTCTCTTGTACGACTAACATACTGACTTGCTATTTCAGTGACTTCATCAAACTTTCCTTGAGCCCCCAATTTATTTAATTCGCCACCAACACCAATTGCATCAACACCAGCCTTAAACCAATCCTGAACATTGTCTAAATTGACACCACCAGTCACCATTAAAGAAACTTGTGGCAAAGGAGAGCGAATAGCCCCTATATATCCAGGTCCAAAGGCACTGCCAGGGAATAATTTAATGATTTCACTACCTGCTTCCATTGCTGTGACAATTTCTTTAATTGTCATACATCCAGGAATATACGGAATACCATAACGATTACAAAGAATAGCTGTCTCTTTATCAAACGAAGGAGAAACGATATATTTTGCACCTGCAAGAATAGCCATTCTGGCTGTTGGTGCATCTAAAACAGTCCCAGCTCCAATACACACTTCCTGATCTTCTTTATAGATTTCACAAAGCTGTTTGATAATTTCAGAAGCACTGGTATTTGTATAAGCCATTTCAATAGCTTTTAATCCACCTTTAATACAAGCTTTAGAAATTTCAATTCCTTCTGATAAACTGTGACCTCTAACCACAGCAACAACACCTTGTTTTTTTAATTCCATAATTGTTTCTGATTTTTTCATGATGACATTCCTCCTGTTAATAATGTAAATAAGACAATCATATAAATAATACAGACAGCTGTTTGTATCCCTTTTTCATTTTTATTAAATTCTGAATTTTTGTTCCATATACGATACAAGGCATAGGGAGGAAACAAAATATTAAATATATAGGTAATGATTTTATATAGTGTAAATACACGAATAGCATTAGGATCAGGTTTATTTAACTTTTCACGTAATTCAACGATATGTTTTTGACGTTCTGTTAAGCCATCCATTTGACCTTTCTTTTGTTTCTTTGTTGCCATTATTTCATATACCCACCTTTCATTGGTGAAACTGCATGCTCTGTATAAAGTGCCAATACACCTTTTTGATATTTAGGTGTTTTAGGTTGCCATTTGGTTTTTCTTTCTTTTAAAATTTTATCAATCAAATCCAATGGTGTTCTCTTTCCATGAATACCAACAATATTTAAAGAACGATTTTTCACGCTAATTTCAATCAAATCACCATCTTCAACAAGTGCAATTGGGCCACCACTGGCAGCTTCTGGTGATATATGTCCAATCGCTGGTCCTTTACTTGCTCCTGAAAAACGTCCATCAGTTAATAAAGCAATAGAAGCAGATAATTTAGGATCACTAGAAATAGCTTCCGTTGTATAGAACATTTCAGGCATTCCACTTCCTTTAGGTCCTTCATAACGAATAAATACAGCTTCCCCAGGATGAATATAATGTTTTAAAATAGCATCAATAGCATCTTCTTCACAATCAAACACACGAGCTGATAAAACGACTTCATGCATTTCTCTAGGAACTGCAGAATGTTTGACAACTGCACCTTCAGGAGCTAAGTTTCCTTTTAATATGGCAATTGCACCTTCTTCATTTAAAGGTTGTGTGATAGGATAAATAATATCTTCTCTTTTCACATGAATATCTTTTAAGAAAGCATAACATTTTTCATAATAGCCATTGCATTTTAACTCTTTTAAGTTTTCACCTAATGTTTTTCCAGTGACAGTCATCACATCAAGGTGCAAATGTTCTTTGATTGCTTCCATGATGGCAGGTGTTCCTCCTGCATAGTAATAATATTGAGCAGGATAGAAACCACTCGGTCTTAAATTAAGTATATATGGAATTTTACGATGAATTCGATCAAAATCATCACCTGTTAATTCAATTCCTGCTTCATGTGCAATTGCTGGCAAATGCAATAATGCATTTGTTGATCCAGCAATGGCAGCATGAACCATAATTGCATTTTCAAAAGCATCTTTTGTTAAAATATCAGAAGGTTTAATATCTTTTTCAACCAAGAATTTCATATGCTCACCGATGTTTTTCGCAACATCTTTTAATGCTTCACTTGTTGCTGGAAGTAAAGATGAACCTGGCAATGCCAAACCAAGTGCTTCAGCCATGATTTGCATTGTGGTTGCTGTCCCAATAAAACTGCAGGCTCCACAACTTGGGCAAGCATTGTGTTTATAATAATTAAACTCATCTAAAGTAATCTCACCACGCTGATATTGAGCAGAATATTTACCAATCTGTTCTAATGTTAATAAATCTGGTCCTGCATTCATGACACCACCAGGAATCATAATAGCTGGTGCATTCAATCTCGCAATTGCTTTTAAATGAGCGGGTACAGCTTTATCACAACTTGATAAAAAGACACAGCCATCAAATGGTGTCGCACAATACTGAATTTCAATCATATTGGTCATCATTTCTCTTGAACATAATGAATAATTAATCCCATCATGACCTTGAGCTTCTCCATCACAAATATCGGTTGTATAATATTTTGCACCTTTGGCATTGACTGCTTGAAGACTTTCTTCAACATACCCTACCAATTCATTAAGATGCACACTTCCTGGGTGAGAATCCCCATAGGTACTTCCAATAAAAATTTGCATTTTTTCTAATTCTTCTACTTTCCAACCTGTTCCAATTCTTAATGGATCTAATTCAGGTGCTATCTTTCTTAATTCCTGGCTTTTCAATGCTCTAACCTCCTTCTTTATTTATAAATGTTCTCTTCATCCTCTATTTCAAATTCTCTTGTTTGAATCATATTTTGATAAAAGTAAGCTGATTTTTTAAGATGTCTGTTACGGTTATCTTCTAAATCTATTTCAACTAATCCATAACGATTTTTAAAAGCATTCATTGGAGAAACATTATCTGTAAATGCCCATAACATATAACCTTTACAATTTGAACCTTCTTGAATACCTCTTAATAACCAATCTAAATGCATCTTGATAAATTCAATACGATAATTATCTTGAATCATACCTGTTTCATCTTTATACTGCTTTTCATTTTCCACACCCATGCCACTTTCAGCAATAAACCATTCAAAGTTATTGTAATGATTTTTCATACGCATTGCCATATCATACATGATTTTTGGATAGATTTCCCAGCCACGATGAGGATTCATCTTCTTTCCTGGCATATTAAAATCTTCATAGTAGAAATCTGGATGGAAAGGCGCATCGGGATGAATCGCTGTTGTACGTTCCTTGACACGATTTGGATGATATAAGTTAATACCAACCCAATCCACTGTATTGTTTTGGATAATTTCTAACTCTTCTGTCGTATAATCCATTAAAATATCATGTTGATTGAGTAAATCAAAGAATCCTTCTTCGTAATGTCCTAAAATGGCAGGATCTAAGAATACACGGTTATAGAATAAATCGTATTTATCAGCCGCCTCTAAATCTCTAGGACTATTACCTCTAGGATAAGCTGTTTCTACATTGACAATTGTCCCAAACTTGCCACCATCAATGCGATAACCACCTTCCTTATAAACTTTCATAATCATATTTGTGGCAAGAGCCTTGTTATAATTCCACTGCATCCATGCTTTACTATCCTGATAAAATGGATAACGTAAAGCATCTAAATGAATTCTTGTTTGAACAACCACAGGTTCATTAAAAGCAAACCAATACTTCACTTTATGTCCAAATCTTTGAAATGCTTTTTCAGCATATCTTACAAATAAGTCAACCACATGTTTGCTGGCAAATCCATCATACTTTTTGAATAATTCACCTGGTATTTCATAATGTTCTAAACATACCATTGGTTCTATCCCTTGAGCAATCAATTCATCTAACATAGCATCATAATAAGCAGCATAATCTTCATCAACAATCACATTCTCATAATCAATTAAAAATCTTGACCAATTGAGTGATGTTCGATAACAATTCATGCCAATCTCTTTCATATAACCAATATCTTCCTGATAACGATGATAATAATCCGTAGCAATTGCTGGCCCATAACCGTTGTGCCATACATCTTTATTTTCTTTATACCATAAATCTATATATGAATCTTGATGTTCTTTTTTTCCTGTCCAACCTTCAGTCTGCCAAGCACTGGCAGCAGCCCCTAAGAAAAAATCATCAGGTAACTTTATTCTTCTTTTCATCTTATTTTCCTTTCAAAGCATCAATAATCCCACCTAAGTACATAGCTCCAAGTGCACGATCATATAAACCATAACCTGGTTTTCCTTTTTCTCCCCAAATCATCCGTCCATGATCTGGTCTTATATAACCTTCAAAACCAGTTTCTATATATGCTTTCATTAATTCAACCATATCAAGTGATCCACAACTTGAATAATGAGCGCTTTCTTCAAAAGAACCATCTGCCAATAATTTCACATTTCTGACATGTGCAAAGTGAATTCTTTTCATTGCTCCATATTTCCTAATTAATTTTGGCATATCATTGAACGTAGCACACCCTAATGAGCCACTACATAATGTGAGACCATGATGAATATCATCATATAAATTGAGAAATCTATCTAGATTTTTTTCATTTGTAATAATTCTTGGTATTCCAAAAATTGACCATGGTGGATCATCTGGGTGAATGGCCATATTGACATCACAAGCACTTGCAACTGGCAAAATTTCTTCAATAAAATATTGTAAATTTTCCCATAGCCCTTCTTCTCCTTGAATTTTATAGGCCTCTATCAATTCACTAACCTCTTCAACAGAATAAGATGCATCCCACCCTGGTAAACTTAGTTTTGTTGGATCAAGTTGATCCACTTCTTCTTTATAATAAACCAAAGCATATGAACCATCAGCTAATTGGTGATCTATTGATGATCTTGTCCAATCAAAAACTGGCATAAAATTATAACAAATACATTTGATTCCACACTTTGCTAAATTTCTAATTGTTTCTTTATAATTATCAATATATCTTTGATAATCATTTCTTTTTAATTTTATATCCTCATGAACTGGTACGCTTTCAATCACTTCTAATTCCAAGCCAGCATTATGAATAACTTTTTTTAGTTCCTGTATTCTCTCTATTGGCCAAACTTCACCAACAGGTATATCATAAATAGCACTAACAACTCCTGTCACATTAGGAATCTGTTTAATATTCTCTAAAGTCACTGAATCATCTTCGCCATACCAACGAAACGTCATTTTCATATTTTTATACCCCTTTTACCCAAGAGTGTAACCAAGTTTTACTGAAATTTTATCAGCAACATCCTTAACTACTAACCCTAAATCATCTAAATCAATTTGGCTCTCATAAAAACCAACACAGCTGATTGCTGCAATGACTTTACCATCATGATTTCTGATTGGTGCAGCTGCTGCAACTTGCTGTAATGTATCTTCACGATCACTTTTAGCATATCCTTTTATTCTTACTTCTTTAAGTTGATCTAAATACTTTTCAACAGATGTAATTGTATATTCTGTATAAGCAACAAAATCTGTTCTTTGAATAGCTCTCTTTAAATCTTCATCTGTTCCAAAAGCAACCATAACTTTTCCAAGTGCTGATGAATGAATAGAACGGCGACTTCCAATATTAGCAGTCGTGATGATTGTTTTTTCTGATTCATACTTATATAGATATGTCACCATATCATCATCTAATATTGACATAAATGTTGTTGCCTGCATTCTATTTGCTAAATCAATTAAATCGTTTTTAGCTATATTGACGATATCTGTATCATTTAAATAACTGCTTCCAATTAAAAAAGATTGAAGACCTATTTTATATTTTGTTATACCTGACTGATTATCTTCAATAACCATGTTTTTGTAAACAAGTGTCTTCATAATATCGAAGATACTTGATTTGGGAGAATCTAACATAGACGATAATTGAGCTAGAGTATATCCCTCTTTACTTTTTGAAAGAAGTTCTAAAATATCAATAGCTCTTAATAATGTTCTGTTTAATTTCATGGTAATATCACATCCTTTATATATAACATAATCATATCATAGGTCTATCTAAACATAAATACAAACCACCCTTAGGGTGGTCATATTTATTCTGCTTCAGCATTTTTCAATTGTTGTTTATTTGCTGCCATAACAAATGGAATGTAAATCAAAATTGATACAGCAATACAAAGCAATTGAGTAATGACAGCTGTCATACTTCCACCAGTGGCTAACCAGGCACTTAAGATTGGTGGTGTTGTCCATGGAATAGCATAAACCAAAACATCAGCAAATCCTATAACTGTCAAGAAATAAGCAATTGCTCCAGTAATTAATGGTGTAATAATAAATGGAATAGCCATAATAGGATTTAACATAATTGGCAAACCAAATGTCATTGTTTCATTAATATTAAAGATACCAGGAGCAAGAGAGAGCTTGGCAATTCCTCGATAATCTTCACGTTTAGAGAATAAGAAAATTGCAACAACCAAACCAATAGTCACACCAGAACCACCCATAGACATGTAAACATCCCAAAATGACATATTGATAATATTTAAATCACCTCGTACAAAATTTCCAGAGTTAACCAAATCAGTGTTAGCAATAATTGCAGCATTCAGCAATGGTTCACGAACTGGTTTAATAATTTGGTTACCATGAATACCAATAACCCAAAATAATTGAGCAACTAACATTAAAATCAATAATCCAGGTAAGCCTTGCATAACAGCTTCTAATGGTTTTTGTAACATTGTATAAATAATGTCATATAAAGTCATTCCAGTCAGTTGAGTGACACCAAAATTAACTGCTGAACATAAAATAATAGTGATCATAGCTGGAAATAACACGTTGAAAGATGTTGCAACATTTCCTGGTACTGAATCTGGCATTGAAATTTTTAATTTTCCAGATTTAACAAACCATGAGAAGAATTCAACAGATATCATAGCAATAACCATACCTAAGAATAATCCTCTTGCAGCAGTATAGTTCTTACCAAAAACATCTGCAACTTGAATAATATCCCCACTTTCTAGTGTAAAGTCAATTGTTGTAGGACAACAAGCAACATATGAACACAATGCGATAACAGCTGGAGCAAATGTATTAATACCATTTTTCTTACCAAGTTCTAACCCAATAAGGACAACTGCTCCAATTGTAAAAAAGTTTAATGTTGCATAATTTGCAGCATTGAAGATAGGTGATAAAACTTCTAGCCAAGCAAATCCTGATACTTTAGCCAAAGAAATTCCATCTGTTGTTGTAGAACAAATAACATTTGTAACAAGTGTACAAAATGCTCCAGTAATAATGACAGGCATTAATGTTGAGAACGCATTTTTGATAGCACTCATATATTTTTGATTACTGATTTTATCAGCAATAATGAGCAACTTCTCAGTTGCAGCTTCGGATAACCCCATTTCCTTTTCCTCCTCTTATCCGTATTTACGAATACTATACGTAATTTCGTATTACATATTTAATATAACCGCTTTCAGATAATTCGTCAATGCTATTTTGATAAATTTCTACACTTTTTTCACACGTCCAAAATGACGAATAATGATATGCGAATATACGGAAAATAAAAGGAAATCTCTTATTTTAAGAGCTTTCCTTAGTCACTTATTTTCAATTGTTCAAAATGTAATTCTTAAATTCTTGATAGATTATATTCTGATAAATCAAATACTTTATCTAACTGTTTAAAAGAGCATTGTTCTAACCAATATGTTGAATTATCTGAATATTTTTCTGAACAATTGTTTGATATGATTCTCATTTTGCTTTTCTTCTCTTTCAATATTATAATATGCAAGAAAATTATCTTGGAACTTTCTTTATTGAAGCCATATGTATTTCAATAAACGACTTCTGCTTTGTGACGATATCATTATAGCCTAAAACATAATCACATAGTCTCCTACGAAAGTTCTTTCTATGGTGCAAAAGTAGTAAAAGAAATAATCAGACAAAACAGCGAAATTCTTTCTTTTATTTTTATGTTCTGAGTCATTTGACTTGTAATTCTTTCTAAAGAAATAATCCCTCTACTCATATAAACTCATTTTTCTTATTATCTATAATAATTATATAATTTCATATAAGTTCATGTCTTCTTTTCATTTATTTTAAATTCTTATAAGTGATTAATTTTATATCATGATTATGAATATAAGAGATAATATCTTTATCAAGCATTGCTTGTAAATCCTTTATTCTTCTTAATGTTAATGTTGTTTCTTCAAACAACTGATAATCAATATAACCACAATGTCCAATATAATAATAGGTTTGATTGTTTTTTAATACAGGTAAATCATCTTCAAGCAAATGCTTTGTAATATCAATATCTATTTGATCTTGTAAGTTGCTTCCTTTTGTACCCATGAATGTTGTTGGTAAACAAGGATAGTGTAACATCATATCCATTGAATGATAAATTCCATATTTTTGAGCAATTTTCTGCGCTGCTTTATATGTATTTGGTGTCAATAATGAATGGGGATGGATATACTCTGGTAAACGACCTATAATCTCAATAAATCTTTTGACTTGATTTTCTGTCTCTAGGTAGATTTCATGATAAGGATAAGGATCGATTTCAAATGTTGTGATAAGATTTTCATAAGACACTATTTTATGTTTTTGAGAAATATCTGTTGATTTATAAAAATCTCCATTTTCATCAACGAGATGAGGAATAAGTTTGGGATCACTGACTGGTTTCCCACACACATAATTAATATCTATTCCTAAACAAACATCCATATTTTTAATATCTTGTGCCGCCTGATAGGAACAAGGCATATTGATAAATATTCCAGTATTTCTAATGATTCCGTTTTGAATACCTTCTCTAATTCCAGCTGAAACACCAGGCGTAATTCCATAATCATCACTTTGTACTAATAACTGAATCATTGTTTCTTCCCTCCTTTTTATCATCAAATCCAAAAATCATCGCTAAGGAAAGTGTCAAAACAAATGCAATCACACAAGCAATAATTCCCTGTGGTAAACTGTTTGCGTTCTCACCTGCAAAGCCTAGTGCAATTGCAATATTTCCTGAACCTACAAAGTAAACAGCTACATTCATTAAACCTGCATAAAATCCTCCTGCAAAACCACCTGCTAACATATACAAAATTGCCTTTTTATATCTCAATATAATACCAAATAGAGTCGGTTCACTAATTCCACCAATTGTAAGCGTCACAAATGAAGTTAAGGCATTTCCTTTTTCTTCAGCTCCCTTAGATTTCATTAAATATGTTAAACCAATTGCAATCATAGGATAATTAGAAATAAATGCACCGACTAAGATACTATTATCAAATCCCATTGTTGCAATATATGTTAACGCAATTGCAATTAAAGCCTGATGCATTCCAGTAACAATTAACAATGGCCAACAAGCTGCAATAATAGCAATTGAGAAAGGTCCTACCAATGTATGTAAACTTACCAATCCATCTGCTATTCCTTTTCCTAAAATCGCTCCAATTGGTCCTAATATACACAATGCAATTGGTAACATAATTAATAATGTCAATAAGGGAAAGAGTAATGCTCTTAAAGCATTTGGAATAACTTTGTTTAAACCTTTTTCAACATAAGACATCATCCACACAATCAAAATCATAGAAACAAAGTTAGATGAATATGTTGTTAAATACATAGGGATTCCATAAACGGTAAATGCTTCACCAGTATTGACAATTTCTATTAAAGTTGGATGTAGTAACACACCAGCAATAAATAATGCCATAGGAATATTTGTTTGAAACTTCTTAGCTGCTGCATAAGCCACATAAATGGGGAAGAAATAAAATCCCGCATCTCCTACAAATGTGAGTAAGCGCATGAAATCACTTGTTTCACTCATGATATTCAACATAGATGGCCCTAATACCGCAACAATCAGTTTCACCAAACCAGCCGCAGTAATAATTGGTAACATAGGAGCCACACATCCGCCAATCACATCTAGTACATTATTTAAAATAGATTTTGGTGTTAGTTTCTCTTTCTTTTGAGATATATCATCCACAATCTCATCAATTCCTTCATGAATTTCAAAGCCAGCAATTTGGCATAATTCTTTATAAACATTTTCTACTTCTGATCCAATAATAATTTGATATTGTGTTCCAACTGTTTTTGTTCCAACAATACCTGTCATTTTCTGAATGTCTTCATCTTGAATCAGTCCTTTATCTTTAGGTGTAATACGTAATCTTGTCATACAATATGTCACATATGTGACATTGTCCTTTCCACCAACAAATTCTAATATACGACCCGCTTTTTCTTGAATGTTCATCATTTTTCTCTCCTTTTTCGTTGTTATTATAAAAACCCCATTCCACATAGATATCTTTCTATCATTAGGGAGTGGGGTTATGCTCTTTACGGTTACAGTCCTCACGTGTGCATAATCTATTGACATGCATCATCAAATATAATTTTTCTTCTTCATTCATATAAAGATTTTTCTTTTTTAAAACACTTTCTATAATATCCACACATCTTTTCACTTCTGGATAATCTATACTGACCATCTGATATAATCGTATATTATCAGTAGATATAGTTTGACCTTCAGTCATTCTTCTTAACAAATAATGAAGATGTGTTACAAATCTTGAATAATGAAAACTATCTCTTCTGATTTTCATATTCATTGACCTTTCTACTATAGATGTACATAAATCAACCAATTCTTCATGATGAGAATTGTTATCATTTTGATATAATTCACTATTAATAATATTCATTGCAATGCCTGTTTTCTCTGTATCAGGCAAAGGAATCTGTAGATCTTCTAAAATGAATTGAAGAGCATATTCAGCAACCTTTGACTCTTTTGGATATAGATATTCAATATCATAATAAAGTGGCATTTTCATATCTATGTTCTTTTCATATCTTTCAATACTAAACTGAATATGATCGGCAAGGATAAATGTCAAATTAGGATTGATTTTATCACCAATCATTCTTGAAGCAAGTTCAAATATCTTTTCACAGACTTCTAAAACAGTTTCAGGGACTTCATGTATTAAATCTATATATTGTTCTTTGGTATTATAGTATGTACGCTTAACCTCTGATAAATCAGTGATTTCACAAGGCATTTTATGAAACCCAATACCTTTTCCTTCAACAATAATTTGCTCTCCTTGTGAATCAAGTGCTAAAGCATAATTATTGTTAATCTTTTTTATCAATTTCATACTCATCTATCCCTTCAAAAACAACATCTCCAATATTAATACTCTCATGAAGACAAATTTTATGAAAATTTTTCCCATTTGTCACAATCATCATTGTCGTTGAATCATAATTTTCTTTAATAAAATCAAGATCAACCTCCACAACAGGCTCACCCTTCTTCACTCTTTGATTGACCTTTTTAAGAACATTAAATCCTTTTCCTTCCAGATTCACAGTATCAATACCAATATGAATTAAGATCTCAAATCCATTATCAGCTTTGATTCCAAAAGCATGTCCTGTCCTAAATATCATTTGCACTGTCCCATCACATGGTGCTGCAATGATATGAGTATCAGGGATAATCGCAATACCATCTCCCATACTCAAAGATGCAAAACCAATATCATTCACTTCTGTAATATCTATACATTTTCCTTTTACAGGTGCATAGATATTTTTATCAACTTTAGACTTAAATAAATTAAACATTTTGACCTCCACAAAAAAACTCATAATAAGCAAACCAAAAACAGCTGTTTAATTGGTTATGCCTCTTATGAGTAACAGTCCAACACTTAATTTACAAATTTATGATATCATGCGCATCTTAAAAAAGCAAGCGTTTTCATACTTTGAAAATATGAGTTAATTCTCTTTTTTTATGAGTATCCTCATTTAAATATAAATTATATATCCATGAAATTAATAATTTAACAATTATACATATATTTCATTATCTTCCTATTTATTCAAATATATAATCATCATGCATTAACAATTCATCAATAATTGAATAAATAATATCTGATGTTGAAAGTAGGCTTATACAACAAACTTTCTTTCCAGCATCTTTACTTGATGCTCCACAATGATATATTTTTTCTGTATCTGTTTGATAATCTATAATGATAAATCTATCATGGCATCTTTGATTATTCTTCTTAATAGACAAAGTTGGATATTCTCTATTAAAGTTATCAAACTCTAATTGATTTAATTTTCCACTACCTCTTCCCTTATTATCTGAGAAAACAATAACATTAACTTCCTTTTTCTTTGCAGACAATAAAGATAAAGTATGACAATTAATATAATCATCTACAATATAAATAGAATGTTTTGCTTCTTTATAGATATCCATATAAGCAACATTTGCTTCAAATGGCTGACTATCCTTAAAAACAAATTGTTTCAATTCTTCTTTAGGAATAAAACTATTTAATACTTTATTCATAGAAGCCTTCATATCATTTTTAGTGACCATATTTTCTTTAATCCCATCAATTTCTGTCTTTAGTTCTTTATGACCGTTGTACATTTCTTCTTTAATCTTCATATTATCTTGTATTAATGAGTTCAATAGATCTGTACTACCTAATAATTGTCTGTTTTCATTAATATAATGTCTCATCTTTTTAAATGTTCTCATAATCATTAAACTCTGATGGACTGCAACTTCCCCTTTTAATACAGTCGCAAGCATATAAACACCTTGTTCAGTAAATGCATTAATTTTATAAGTTCTTCCACCTTTAATACCAAATGTCTGTATCGAGGTCGCAAATTGCGACCTCGATAATTCAAGCATTTCATCTTGCGTTAATGGAAACATAAAATCTTCTGGAAATCTTTCTTTATTTCTTTTGACTTGCTCATTAAGTCTTTTAACTTCATATCCATACAACTTCGCTAAATCAAAGTCAAGCATAACTTGTTGTCCACGAATTTCATATATCATCCCTTGAATATCTAAGTCATTATATGACGGAAGAAATTCTTCTTGATTTTCTTTATTTTTCAATGCAATTGCTGTTTTGTCTTTATCCATTTTTTACCTCCAATTTATAATATTATTTGTATTTATCACTGTGAATCTTCTAAAAACAAGGGGAGCAAAACAAAGCACATAAAATACATGTATCATTATCTAACCCCAAACATTTCCATACTCTTAGTATATCACAATTAGCAAACAAAGAAAATGCTATAAGCAATTTTTTGCACAATTATAAAAAGGAAACTGACGCAAAATTTATTCAAATAGGCATACTCTTGTATATAATATTGAAATTATATTAATGGAAAACATGAACAAATGACGACTTCTCCCTTTCATACCAAATATCTGCATCGAGGTCGCAAATTGTGACCTCACGAAATTTATTTCTTCTCTAGTTAATTAAACATAAAATTATCTAGGAATCTTTCTATATTTTTCTTACCTATTGATTCAATCTTTATATCATATCTATATAACATTGCTTAATTAGACTCAAGCCCCACTTTTTACCCTCGAATTTCATATACCATTCCTTGGATATCTAAATCGTTATATTTAAGAATAATAACTTCATTATCTCCTTTTTTTACTGCAATTATCGTTATGTCCCTATTTTCTCCATGTTATTATCATCATTCTACTTACCCAAATATATCTCTAATTTATTATTCTTGTGTTAATATATTTATAAAATAAAAAAAATAATGGAGCAAAACAATGATACATCAACAAGATATATAATCATTTTACTCCGAAATCTTCCATATTCACTGTTTAACACAATCAGCAAACCATAATAATACTTAAAACAGTTATTGGCTATCTAGATTTTTAAACTTCAAAGACATATGCATATCCTTATGCTAATTTTCGATTAAACACAAATACAAGTATCACTATCCATAAAACCGATATGAATAATCCCATAAGCATAAAGAAAACTTGTTCATTGACTAATCCCTTTCCTATCCAAAAAGTTGGAACCCATGCAAACAAATATGAATATGCACTGTGCATAAAATAAGGGATTAATACAACAAATGATTCTAGCGAAGCCATTTTTGCTACTGCCATTCCTTCTAATTTATGTGATGATAAACTGACAACCAGTAAAGAAACAATCAGCCCTTGCATACATCCCAATATACAAATCAAAATCATCATATCAAATGGCAAAGATGAAATATGAAATATTGGTAATAATATACATGTAAAAATGAAACTCATCAATGTTGGTATTCCTAACCTCGAAATTAAATACCCTATCTTCCCTAATGGAGTCACAAATAAACCATTGATTATATGATCGTCTCTTTCTTCTAGGATGATTAAAGCAGAAACAATACACAGCATATCAGAAATGAGTATTCCATAAAAAGTATCAATCAAAGAATAATACTGATGAAAATCAATCTTAAAATATTGTATAGACATTTGATTGAATATTGGAACTCCATAACGAAAGATAAAACCACACAATATAGGTACAAAGCAAATCAGTAATAACATTTTATCCTTTTTAACCATAAATAATAATTGTTGAAAACTTATCAAGAGAGATTTCATAGATGAACACCTCCTACGCTTTTCCACATTTTCTTTGTCATATAAACAGCAATTTTCCATAAACAAACAAGCATAATCACAACAATCAATATACTTAATAAATCATTCTGACTTTTTCCATTGATAAGTGATAAACAATGTGTCATAGGATAGACCATTAAATATTGATTTTCAATAAAAATAGAAGCAAGAGGTGGAACAAAACAGAGGATTTCAACTGGAACTGTCCATAAGATAAACTGATTAAGACTGTGAATCTTTGTCGATACGATGAGTCCTAATAGGCTAAAAATAAATGAAGATAATAATGTTCCAATAAAAACCATAATGAGATTTTGATGATGGGAGATAACTGCTAATATCATAGCAACTATTTCTGAAATCAAAGCAAGCGAAATGATTTTTGATAAAATATATTCTGAAATATGAATAGGTGAAACAGCTAAACTATTGAGAACTCTTTGACTCTTTTCAAATAGGACAATAGCTCCCATAAAGAATAAACCCATTGCAGCAGGATCAGAATATATCATTAAACTCGCAACTGTTTCCTGCCAAGTCTCTGGTAAAATGACTAAAACAAAAGCATAAAGAACTGTAAAAACAACATAGAGGAAATAAAAACCATATTTGATTTGAAATACAATATCTCCTTTTATCAAATGAATTATTCTCATAATAAAGTTCTCCCCGTTAATTCTATGAAGATATCATTTAAAGTTGGTTCGCTACTATGAATAGAAAGAATCTTATTCTGTTGCATGAGTTGATGCAATCTTTGATCATCTGATATTTGCTGCAATAAACAGTTGGCTGTTTTGAATCCATGATCTTCATATGTGTAAGTCACCTGTTTGGCACCATGAGATAAAATTAAATTTTGAGGACTGTCTATTGCACATATTTGCCCATTAATGATAAAAGCAACCTGATCACACAATTCTGTCGCATCTTCCATGTTATGGGTTGTTAAAATAATTATTTTACCCTTGTTTTTTTCTAATAGAATCAAGTCTTTCATCATACGACTATTGGTTGGATCTAAACCACTTGTTGGTTCATCTAAAAAGAGGATATCTGGATCATTAATTAACGCTTTGATAAAATTCAATCTCGATTTCATTCCTTTAGAATAGTCGCTGACTTTTTTATCAGCATCATTTTGTAATCCAACAGATTCTAACAACTGATCTATAGAACGCGTCTGGTGAGTATAGAGTGATGCAAAAAATTTAAGATTCTCTCTGGCGGTTAGTTTCTCATATAGTGTTGGAAACTCAAAGTCTACACCAATATTCTCGTAAAAAATATTCGTATGATGTTTACATTCCACACCATTCACAATCGCATGTCCTTTATAGTTTGTGATTAATCCTGTTAATATTTTCTGTAATGTAGATTTTCCTGCACCAGATGGTCCCAAGAAACCAAATATCATCCCTTTCTCTACTTTAAAATTGATTTCTTTGATAAATTCATTCTTGTTATAACTGAATTGTAAATCTTTGACTTCTATCATATTTATCTCCTTTTTTGACTGTTTATATATATTTAGTCAAATAAATATATAAATGAACTTGGTTCTATGACCAAGTTATTGTTTTAAAAATTGTAAGACTAAACCTTGTATTAACATCTTTAATGATTGCTCGTCTTGACAGCAATCCGAAAACATAAACATAAATAAATCTCGAAATGCTCCAGATAATGCCTTGATATCTATATCTTCCTGATGAGGAATATACATCAAAATCTGTTCTAACATCTGTTGATCATGTTGAAAATGTTCATTCACTATATCTGGAGGTAGTTTCATTGTAAGTAACTCTAATTCTCCAGATGTTAAGGCTTGAAATAAAGGGTTATCTTTGGCTTTTAGAAAGAAGTCAAGAATAAAATCAGTAAGTTGATGAACATCCATATGTTGAAAATCCAACTGTGATAATGCTATTTTCATATCTTTTTCAAAGATTTCATGAAACTCAAGTAGGACCTCAAATACTAATATTTCTTTAGATTTATAAAACAAATAAAATGTTCCTTTAGGAATATTGACTTCTTTTACAAGTGAATCAACTGTTGTTTTTTTAATCCCATTCATTGATAAACTTTGCCTTGTCGCCTCTTTTAATCTGCCTTTAATATCATCTTTTTCACTCTGAGAATAAACCTTTGGCATTTCATCACCTCTTTTTTGACTAAATATCTATTTTTAGTCATTATAAATCTATAAAGATAAAAAGTCAATACAAGAAATATCATAACAACTTTTAGAACTTCTTTTTAATTGTAATTATTCATTTTTAAAGATGTTTCTAAGTTTGTCTTTGATTCTTTGAATTATTTGACTTGTTTCATCAAGCTTAATAATCCATACACCTTTTGATAATTGATTCAATTGATAGTCGACGATTGTATCATCAATATATTCAAGCTCTTTCTCTAACATATCCATTAAACTTTCCTGTCCTTTTTCTTCATCAATTTCTCTAACTTCAACGACCCAAAGTCCTGGTGATAATTCACTCACCTTCCATTTTTCATCATTTTTACTTTTCATAAACTTTCCTCCTTATATATTTACTTTAACTTATAATTGCTTATTTTAATCAAAAAGTCCGAATACTCATACCAAATTTACTATAAAATTATATTATGATAAAATGATCTACGAGGTGTAATTATGGAAAAATATGGACTGACAGTTCGTCAAATCAGATTAAATAAAGGATTTAAACAAAAAGAAATTTATACAGGATTATTAAGCAAATCTTTTTCTATTGACTTTGAAAAAGGATTATATGATATTAAGTTTTCAATTATGCTAAACATATTAAAACGATTAATGATTTCAATAGATGAATTCATACTTATACATAATCATTATCATGAAAATTTAATCAATCAGACTTTGGTAGAAATTAATGAAAAAAAGTTTGAAAATGATGATCATTATGCCCAACTCATAAATGATATTATTAAAGAAGAATCTAAAAAAAGTCAGGATCCTGCTAGCCGAGTAGCATATTGGCAAATGCTCATCCTACAATCAATATATTCTGATACGGATTATCAACACTCAAATCATTACTTACATGCAAAACAAGAAATCCAAAACTATTTATTCAACATAGAAACATGGACATTATCAGAATTAAGAATATTTTCTAATATGCATTTTCTTTTTGAAAATAATGAAATAAAGACAAGTTTATTTCTTACAGCATGGAAATCTATAGAAAAATATCAGTATCATCCAGAATTCCTTACTTATATAACTCATCTTTTAACAAATCATTTATTCTCACTTATTTATACTCAACAATATTCTCTTGCAGCTAAAGTTATCGAAAGATTATATGAATTAACTGAAGATATAACAATGATGGTGTGGAAAGTTATGTTATATTATTTAGAAGGACTTTACTTCTATGCCACTGATGAGCAAGAAAAAGGATTACAACTTATTAATAAAGCAAAACTAATCTGTGAACTTACAGATAATGAAAACATAATTAAACAAATAGAAGCAGGATTAAGAGCTATTCAAAATGATAATCATATATCTGTTTAACCATAACAATTATGGTTTAAACAGATAAAAAGATATTGAAATCATGTATTCAATATCTTTTTATCTAATTATTTATGATTGAGTTTATATAGTTTTCTTTCTAATGAAACAAAGAAATGGTCTTTTGAAGATTGATCAAACCTCACCAAATAAATGGTTAATAGTATTCCTCCAATAACTGCCACTAGCATATCTGTCATTGTATCATGAACCCCTGTTACATTTCTAATTGCATCATATTGAAAAAAGACAAGCAAAGCATACTCATAAAACTCCCAAAGTAATGCAATGGTAGCATTAACTGCATTGATAAATATACACATAACAATCTTTCTTTTCTCATTTCTTAAAAGATGTTTATATAACATATACGCCAATTCACAAATCACAATTCCACTCGCAAAATGAGTAAATTTATCATAATAAGGTGTAGAATAGCCACCTAAACAACTACCCCACAGACTTGCAAAATAAATAAAAATAATATTCAACAAATAGAATTCATCAGGAACTTTAACTTTGATAAGTTTCATAAACAATGGTGCCATAAACGGCGTTAAACAAGCGACAAATGTCATACCAAAATATTTTCCTTGCCAGTTCATATAAAAAGCATAAATCAATGTTATTACATAGACCAAAATACACAACTTAAAAATGATATCTAACTTTTTATTTTTCATAACAGCACCTTCTTTAAATCTATTGTACCACTCTCTAAGATAAATAAAAATTATTTCATAATAAACTTGTTCACAAGAATTAAAATAACTGGCAAAATGATTACAAAATACACAATAAATAAAATGATCAAACTCATTCCTTCATGATCAGTTCTAAAGAAATATTGATTGATGGGTTGAGCAATAACCTTAAAATAGAGATATGTTAGAATGATTGTCACTATAACACTTATCATTTTCCTTAACATCTCCATCACCTCAAATCTATTTTAACACATTGATTTTAATTGAGAAACAAAAACAGATTGATGATCAACCTGTTTAAACTTCTCGTAATAATCTTTCAAATAAATAAATATCCTCTTGAATCATATCAATAGAATTTTGCCAAAAATCTTCAGAAGTCAAATCAATACCAACACTTTTTCCAACATCCTCTAAATTCATCTTTCCTGTTAATGATAAAAAGTTTTCATAAGTTGTTGCAAATTGATTTCCTTCCTTAAGATACAGTCCATATAATCCTTTTGCTAATAACAAACCAAAAGCATAAGGGAAATTATAGAAAGCATAGTCCGCTTCATAATAATGAGGTTTCCATGTCCACATATAAGGATGCAATGTATTTTGGTCTAAACCATGACCATAAGCTTCCTTTTGTGCTTCAATCATTAAATCTTTTATCTCAGCAACACTTAATGGACCCTCTTTTCTTTTTTCAATCAAACGACTTTCAAATAAGAAACGTGAATATATATCAACGATCACTTGTGCACAATCTGATAACTCATTCTCTAAAATCATTAATTGTTCAGCTTGGGAAGCATTTTTTAAGGCTGCCTTTTTAACAATCGTTTCACAAAATGTTGAAGCTGTTTCAGCTATTGGCATTGGATAATTAGCATTCATAGCTGTTTGGCTATTTAAACAATGTCCATGAAAACCATGTCCAAGTTCATGTGCCATTGTAATGACATCGCTAAAATCATTTCCATAATTCAATAAGAAACGACTTTCTTCAATACAATGTAAGTTATTACAAAATGCTCCACCTACTTTCCCCTGTCTAGGATAAACATCAATCCAATTTTTTTCTATTGCCATTTTAGCATAATCACCTAAGTTTTGTGAAAATGAAGAAAATTGCTCAATCACAAATTGACTTCCTTTTTCATAGTCATATTCACTATTCACATCAACAATGGGTGCATACATATCATACCAAGGTAATCCATTTTGATATCCTAAATATTGTGCTTTTGTTTGAAAATACTTTTCAAACATAGGTAGTGCTTTTTTCATTGTAGCAAGTAAAACATCTAATGTCTTTTGAGACATTCTTGAATCTATCAGCGTTCTTTGTAAAACCGAATCGTACCCTCGTAATTGTGTCACTGTAATGGCTTCACCCTTAATCGCATTTAATGCACTTGCTATACCATGTTCAACACTTGTATACGCTGCAATCTCTGCCTCGTATGCTTTTTTTCTGATTTCTTTATCTTTTGAATAAGCCATATTTAAGACTTCAGTTAATGGATAGACTTTCCCATCCATTATAACTTCCAATGAAGATATTAATTGATCTTTGTATTTTAACCAAGAACTAGATCCTGTTGTTTTCATATTTGCTAAAACAGATTCACTTTGATCATCTAATAAGTATTTATTTTGTTGTTTGATTTCATTTAAGACAAACATATGATCCTGTACATAAGAATCTGTTAATTGTTGAAAATCAAATTGAGCAATCCATTTTTGAATTTTAGCACTTGCATCTGCAAAAGAAGCAAGTAATGTTTCAATGACTGATGCATATTTAATAGCTTCATAATCATTTGTATCAGCATTCATTGTTAAGCTTACATATGCATATAACTTTTCTACCAAATCGTCTAAATGATTTTCTTCTTCTAGATATTGGATAAGATGTGATTGTTCATTTGGTAGTAATGGATATTTACGCATATCATTTAATATTGTTTCAACTTCTTTTAAATCATTTTGAAACTGAATGTCTTCAAAAGATGTATATAATTCTTTTAAACTCCATTTTTTATCCATAATTCTTTCTCCTTGTATTGTTGTTTTTATTATACACTGATTTCATTATAGATAACAATATATGAAACAATAATTTATATTTATACATTATCATTATATAATAATTCATAGTCTCTATTTAAAAACAAACAAAAAGTATGTTGAGAATTACTGAATTTTGATTTTATTAATGATTTGTTTGTTGAATATGTGATTAAGTAGTAAAATAGTCTTTATAAATGATTTATGAAAAAATTCAATGAGGTGAGAAAATGGGAGATACCATAAAAGTTGGAATCGGTGTTATGATTATAAAAGATAATAGAATTTTATTAGGACATCGTATAGCAGGTGGAAAAGATACTGGAGGTATATTTGAACCAGATAGTTGGTGTTTACCTGGTGGAAAACAGGAATATGATGAAACTATATTTGAATGTGCAAAAAGAGAAGTGAAGGAAGAAACAAATTTAGATGTTTGGAATCTAGAAGTATTCAGTGCGGTTGATGATATTCAACCTCATAAACATTTTGTTACAATTCAAATGATTACAAAGGATTATACTGGTCATTTAGAAATCATGGAGCCAGAGAAGCAAGATGAATGGAAATGGTTTTCTCTTGAACGTTTACCAGAGAAAATATATTCTCCATCAAAGAAATTTATAGATGCATATCTTGCTAAAAATAAAGATACTGATAAGCTTCAAAGTGGAGATGAATGAATATGAAAAAAATATTAATCATTGATGATGATATAGATATTGGAAATATGCTTGAAGAAACGCTTATAAAAGAAGGATATGAAACTTCTCGTGCCTATTCTGGAACTGAAGCTATTCTTTTGCTTGAACATGCAAAGCCAGATCTTGTACTCCTCGATTTAATGTTGCCTGGTCTCAATGGGGAAGAGGTCCTGCCGAAGATTAAAAATATACCCGTTATTATTATAAGTGCTAAAATTGACATTGATAACAAAGTTAATCTTTTGCTTAATGGTGCGGTTGATTATATGACCAAACCATTCCACAAAAAAGAACTCTTGGCTAGAATTGCTGTTCAACTTCGTAAACCAATTTTCCTTGAATCATCTCCAATACTTACTTTTGAAGAATTGAACCTTCACCACAATACACATACAGTGACCATTCACAATACTGAAATTAAGTTAACAAGGACTGAGTATGCAATCTTAAAATTATTGATGCAAAATCCATCACAAATCATTACCAAATCACTTTTATTAGAGCGTATAAGTGATGATACTCCAGACTGTACAGAAAGTTCATTAAAAATGCATATCAGTAACTTAAGAAAAAAACTTCGTGAAGTGACTGGTAAAGACTACATAGAAGCTGTATGGGGAATTGGCTTCAAACTTAGAACTTCATAAATCTTTACGATTTCTTTACTTTTTTCTTTACTACTTTCTTTATAAAAATTGATTAAAATAATATTATCTTATAAAGGAGGGTAAACATATGGAATATGTTTTAAGAACAAATAACTTAAGTAAGCATTATGGACAGTTTAAAGCACTCAATGGATTAACAATAAATGTTCCTAAAGGAGCTATATATGGTTTTGTTGGAAAAAATGGTGCTGGAAAGACAACTCTTATTCGATTGATTTGTGGTCTTCAATATCCATCATCTGGTGATTATACATTGTACACAAAACAAAATCATGAAAAAGGGTTTGATAAGATACGAAGAAGGATGGGTGCTGTGGTAGAAACACCATCTATTTATCTTGAGATGTCTGCTGAAGAGAATCTCAAACAGCAATTTTGCATTTTAGGGATGCCATCTTTTGATGGATTAAAAGACATTTTAGAATTAGTTGGACTCAGTCATACTGGAAAAAAGAAAGCAAAGAACTTTTCTCTTGGTATGCGACAAAGGCTAGGAATCGCTATAGCACTTGCTGGTCATCCGGATTTCTTAATACTTGATGAACCAATCAATGGTCTTGACCCTCAAGGAATTATAGAAATGCGTGAACTCATTTTAAAACTCAATCATGAACAGCAAATAACAGTTTTCATTTCAAGTCATATCCTAGATGAACTTTCAAAACTAGCAACTCACTATGGATTTATTGATAATGGATGCATTGTTAAAGAAATAAGTTCAGAAGAACTACAAATGGCTTGTAGAAAATGTATACATATAAAAGTAAGCAATACAAAAGCACTTGCTCAAATACTTGATCAAATGAAACTTGAATATAAAATCCTTTCTGAAACAGAGGCTGATATTTATGCTAAAGTTCAAGTCTCACAACTGGCACTCGCCTTAGATAAGGTGAACTGTACAATCGTTTCTATGCAAGAAAACGATGAAAATCTAGAAAGCTATTATATTGAGTTAATTGGAGGTCATAAAAATGTATAATTTATTATCCGCGAATATCAGCCGGCTATGGCTCAATAGGGCATTCTGGGTAACACTTCTATTCATGGCTATGATAGAATGCTCATTTGCTTATATATTACTTGATCAAAATTCAACACGTGTAGATTTGATTTTGTTTGCATCTCTTCAAGTTGTTGGTATATTGATTTCGATTTTCTATAGTCTATTTCTTGGAACAGAGTATAACGATGGAACCATTCGAAATAAACTTATTGTTGGTCATAAGAGAGAAACTATTTATTTAGCAAGCTTTATAACTGGCACTGTGGCAGTCACAATCATTTACTTTATTTGGGGACTTATAGGTGGTATTTTTACTCTTGTTTCACATGCCTCAGTAAATATAACTATAAGTCAAATAATGCTTATAGGATTAGCTTACTGGTTAGCATGTATCTCATATATTGCAATTTTCAATTTTATAGGTATGATTTCATCAAATAAAGCAAGGACATCAATTATTTGTATTTTAACAGCCTTTATTTTAATGTTTGCTGGACTCCTCTGTTACTCGCTTGCAAGACCTGGCTTTCTACCTCAATATCAAGTCACAATTTTTCAGTTTTTATTTGATTTTAATCCCTATGGACAGATATTTCAAACTATGTCAGTTGACACAATCACACTATGGAAGTTATGTGCATATGCACTTTCCTTAATAACTCTTATATCTGGATTTGGCATATATATTTTTCGTAAAAAAGATTTAAAATAAAGGTTGGTGAAAAAGATGTTTCTTCCTTGGTTTTTGTGCATAGTTTTACTTGGAATCATTATTATACTGCTTATAAAAATTATCTTTGTTAATAGAAATATAGATAAAATCTGCACAGAACTCGCAGAACATCTTTCTGATGAAACCAATACATTGATTTTAGTATCAACTGGTGATAGACATATCAAACATTTGGCAAATGAACTTAATAAACAATTACAACTTCTTAAACAAGAACGACACAACTATTTAAATGGTGGTCAAAAACTCAAAGAAGCCGTGACAAATATCTCACATGATTTAAGAACACCTTTGACTGCTATTTATGGCTATTTAGATCTTTTAGAAGAAGAAGAAGACAAGTCTTTAGACGTTGAGCGATATATTAAAATCATCAGCAACCGAGTTGAATCACTAAAACAATTAACTGATGAACTCTTTCTCTATTCTTTATCCATAATTTCACAAAATAATGATAATAAAGAAGATATTATTCTCAATGATATATTAGAAGATAGTCTTGCTGATTTTTATATGGCATTTAAAGAAAGAGGAATCATTCCAAAGATTAATATGCCTACTGAAAAAGTTATCTGTCATCTTAATCCGGCAGCACTCTCTCGTGTGTTCACAAATCTATTAAGTAATGCTATTAAATATAGTGATGGAGATTTAGAAATAACTCTAACAGATTATGGTGAGATAACTTTTACCAATACTGCTGTGAATTTAAATCAGATAGAAATAGAAAGATTATTTGATCGCTTTTATACTGTCAATACTGCTAAAAAATCAACTGGATTAGGCTTAGAGATTTCTAAGACTCTCATTCAGCAAATGAATGGTGAAATTTCAGCAGAATATAAAAATAAAAAACTGTTTATAAACATTTTATTACCGTTGAATCAATAGATTTTAAAAAGTGTAAACTCACACAACAATTGATTTTTGTTGCTTATTGCACAACAGAATTATATAATTAAAATATCAGTAATTCATATTTAAAAAGTTATATAATGTGATAATATATATGAAAGGAAAATGGAAAATGAAAATCGGACTCAATAAAGCCTCTTAAAATTAAAGAAAAATTCTAGGAGGCAGAAAAAATGAAATTTACAAAAAAGAATTTAGACACATGGGACAGAGCAGAACTGTTTCAGCATTTCATAAATGATATGCGTTGTGTCATGAGTATGACTGTTAACATTGATATCACAGAATTCCTACAGGTGATCCATGATAAAAAATATAAGTTCTATCCAGCAATGATATGGGTTATAAGTTCAGCAGTTAATTGCCGTGAAGAATTGCGTATGGGATATAATGAAGATGGAGAAGTTGGTACATGGGATTATATTTCCCCCTATTATACACACTTTCATCAAGAAGATGAAAAGTTTGTAAAGTTAGTTATTGATTATCATTCTGACTTTGAAGCATTTTACCAGCAGTTTATAAAAGATATGCAAGTCTATCAAACTTACCGTTGGTTTGATCAAAAAAATATTCCACCAAATACATTTGATGTATCTTGTTTACCATGGTTACATTATCAAAGTTTTGATATGCACATTTTTGATTCTGGTCTATATATTGCGCCTGTTATTACTTGGGGAAAATATATAAAAAATGAAAGTGGGAGAATCATTATGCCATTATCATTAAATATTCATCATGCGGTTGCTGATGGATATCACCTTTGTAGATTTTTTACAGATGTAGAAAATTGTTTAAAAAAGTTCAGTAATTTAATTCAATCAGTTAATCATTTTGATTAACTGATTTTCTACTTTAGACAGCTCTATGAAACATTTCATTTGTATTTCTAATAATTCTCATACCATTGACATACATACAGAATGTATGTTATATTGTTTATATCAAAGAGAAAGGAGAAATTTATATGAAGAAAAGTTTTTATCCAGTACTTATGTGTAATAAAATACAAGAAGAGGCAAATTTTTTTACAGATTTATTTGATTTTCAAGAAATCTTTACAAGTGATTGGTATATAAGTTTAAAAGATAATGATGGTTTTGAGATAGCAATGATTGATAGTTCTCATAATACAATACCAGAACAGTTTAGAAAACAATGCGAAGGTATTATTCTAAACATTGAAGTTGATGATGTAGATACTGTCTATTCTAGATTTATGAATAAAAATCATTCATTAATATTGTTGGATATTCGAAATGAAGATTACGGGCAAAGACATTTTATGATTGAAACACCCAACAAAAATTTAGTTGATATTATTCAATTGATTCAACCTTCCTATGAAAATAACAAAGGCAATCAAGAATTAGGTGAAAATAATGACTAATAATAAAAAAGAATTAGCAACTCTTCATACAACCAAGAACTTAATATCAATTGCACGTCATCATTTTTCCACATATGGATATGAAAATACATCTTTAGAGGCTATTGCGAAAGAAGCAAATATGACAAGAGGGGCAGTCTATCATCACTTTAAAAATAAAAAAAATCTTTTTAAAGCAGTTTTAAATCTTGTACAACATGAGGTTGGATTAAATGTTGAAAAAAGAGCTCAATCATCAAAAGATATTTGGGAACAATTAATATTAGGATGTGTTGGATTTGTAGAAGCAGCAACTTTAGAAAATAATAAAAGAATACTCTTAATTGAAGCTCCTAATATTATAGAATGGACTCAGTGGAAGAAAATGGATGATGAAAATTCTGTTTTACTTTTAGAAGAACAACTTATGATTATTCAAAAAAATGAACAATTAATTGATTTTGATATTCATATGATTTCACATATGATATCTGGTGCTTTAAATGATTTATCAATCTATCTTGCTGAATCTGACAATTTGAATAATGAACAAATTTATAAAGCAGTTGACTATTTATTAAAAGGATTTAAAAAGAATGGGTAAGAAAGTAAAAGACTATTATGATATTGAATATGGATATTTTTTAGCTAAAAAGATAAAATCAGTCTATTCAGAATTCAATGACAATCAATTTATTTCATTGATAAGACCAACAATTGAGCAATTAGAATTTAATGATAGACAAGAATTGCTAGCTAATGCATTAAAAGCATCTATCCCCTTAAACTATTCAGAGACGATTGGTATTTTTAAAAAAATATTAGGGCCAGAACTCAATGGCAGTTTAGGCATGTTTACAGAGGGATATTGGCTTTGGCCAATTGGGAAATTTGTTGAGTTATTTGGTGGTGAAAATTTTGAAGTCAGTACATCCTTTAGTAAAGAATTAACAAAAAGATTTACGAGTGAATTTTGTATGCGTACAATTATAAATCAGTTTCCTGAACAATCAATGAATCTACTTTTGAAATGGAGTCAGGATAGCAATCAAAGAGTACGTCGATTAGCAAGTGAGTGCATAAGGATACGGTTACCTTGGTCAAAAAAACTGTATGTTGCCCTAGAATATTTTGATATTTATTATGAATTATTAACTTGTCTTAAGGATGATACTGATAAAACAATTCAAAAAAGTGTCGCAAATAATCTCAATGATTTATATAAGGAAGATCAAGAGAAGTTTGAATTCATTGTATCCAGTTGGCAAAATGAAAATATAACAAAGGAATGTCAATGGATTATTAAGCATGCTTCAAGAACAAAAAACAAAAAACATTCATGTGTATAAAATATATGCTTATACTATTAGATAATAGAGAGTATAACTTATAAGTGAATTGAAAAAGACCTATTACACTTAAGCAAAAAAGATACTTTTTTAGGAAAGTATCTTTTTCATATCTATTCATATATCTCTTTCATCTTTGTTTTTATATTTTCTACATTAAGTCCATATTTTTCTTTAATAGCAAGAGATGGTCCAGACTCAGTAAAAACATCCTCTACTCCAATTTTTACCACTGGGGCATGTTCACTCATTTCTGATACAATCTCACTAATAGCACTACCAATTCCCCCAATGACTGAATGATTCTCAACTGTAACTATTCTTTTCACTTCTTTAGCAAGTTTACGAATATAGTCTTTATCCATTGGTTTAATTGAGAAGATATTAATCAATTGACCATTAAAGCCTTCATTTGTTAATGTTTCAAATGAACGATATGCCAAATCAGTTGTTGACCCTTCAAAAATCATAGCAAAATCATTGCCATTGTTTTCAACACAATAACTGTGTCCAATTTCTACATCAAAGTGTGATGGTAAATCTGGCACAACATCTCGAGCAGCACGAATATAGACTGGTCCTTCATGATCAATGGCTAATTGGACACATTTTTTAAATTCATCATGGTTACTAGGAACAAGAACTTTCATATTTGGCAAAACTCGCATTAATGCAATATCTTCATTTGCATGATGACTTGCTCCATCATAACCTCCATCCATACCAGGATGCGTAGCAATGAATTTGACATTTGCATTGGCATAACATGCTTGACGTACTTGTGTCCAAGCTGTCCCTGAAACAAAAATAGCAAAGTTTACATAGAAAGGAATTTTTCCTTCATCTGCAATTCCAGTGGCAATAGAAACAGCATTTTGCTCAGCAATTCCTGTTTCTACAAAACGATTAGGAAATTCATTCTGGAATTTATTGGTTGTTGTTGATTTAGCTAGGTCACTATCAATGACATAGATATCAGGATTTTTTCTTCCTTGTTCACATAAAACATCCCCAATAATTTCACGAATTGTTGTGAGTTTATATTCCATTTTTAATATCCTCCTCTCTCTTCAATAAATCTTTTTTAGCTATTTCGTACTCTTCATCAGTTAAACCACTTGAATGCCATTTAGGAACAGATTCCATAAATGAAATACCTTTGCCTTTGATTGTATTTGCTATAATGCAAATAGGTTTATCAACAACCAGTTTAGTCTCATTTAAAGCAGAAACAATTTGTTTCATATTATGACCATCAATTTCAATTGTATGGAAATGGAATGCCTTTGCTTTATCAACAAACGATTCCATATAAATAACATCATTTGTAGGTCCACCAGAAGATAGTTTATTATAATCAATAATGAAAACCAAATTATTAAGATGATGATGGGCTGCTGACATCATAGCTTCCCACATTTCACCTTCTTGCATTTCTCCATCACCGGCAATAGCATAGATACGATGATTTTCTTTATTATTCTTTTTCACAATCGCATGTCCTACTGCCATTGAGAAACCTTGACCAAGCAATCCTGTAGTTGCATCCACTTCGGGGATATCTTTTGTATAAGGGTGTCCCTGTAAACGAGAATTTAATTGTCTAAATGTTTTAAACTCACCTTCATCAATCATCCCATAACTGGCTAAAATAGCATATTGAGCAGGAACAGCATGTCCTTTTGAAAGAATAACACGACTGCGCTTTTCTTTCTTAAAATCAACATCTAATTCATAGATAGCTGTTAATATATCAATTATAGATAATGCACCTCCAACATGTCCAACACCCGCTTGATAGACCATATCAATAATACGCCTTCTATTTTGATTGGCTAATAATTCTAATTCTTTGATTTCTTTCATTTTTACACCTCTTTCTTTAGAAAGAAATGCCCTTTATTCAAGGGCATTCCTATTACCAAGCACCTATAAGTTTACCAATGAAATTAAAGATAATACCAATTAAGTTAAAATCAGTTTCAGGGAAACTACTTCCAGATAGCCCAACACTCTTCATAATAGGATAAATAATTGCAGGTCCTACAGCAATTAAAACCCCAGCAATAAATGCCCCAATAATACATCCTTTCCAACCACCTGTTGCATTACCAAAAACTCCAGCAGTGGCACCAATAAAGAAGTAAGGAATAGCTACTGGAATGATCACTGTTGTTCCCATTGCAATCATGATTAACATACATAACAATCCAGCAATATAAGCTGAGATAAATCCCATAACTGTAGCCGTTGGTGCATAAGGAAACACAACAGGACAGTCTAATGCAAGTTTTGCTCCAGGAATAAATTTCTCAGAGACACCTACGAATGCAGGAACAATTTCGCCTAAGAATAAACGAACACCAGTAATAATGACATAAAGTCCACCAGTAAATGTTAATGTTTGCATTAATGGATAAATCAACCAATGTTGACTACCTGAAAGAACTTCAACAGCACCTTGTCCAGCAGCAATAGCAGCAACATAATAGAAAATACCAACTGATAATGAAACAGAAACTATGTAATCTTTAAAGATTGATAACCAGCCAGGTAACTCAATAGACTCTGTGCTCTTTTTGGGATTACCAACTTTACCACCAATCCAACCTGACAGAGCATAAGCAATTGAACAATAATGACCAATCGCAATATCTTCACTACCTGTAACTTTATTCATATATTTTTGAGCAATAGCAGGATAGATACATGAAGCCAATCCCAGAATAATAGCACCAATTCCAATTGCCATAACATCAGATAAACCTAAAGCTTTTAATAAGATTGCTAATAAGGCAGCTAAGAATAAACTATGTCCTCCAGTTAAAAAGATATATTTAAATCTTGTGAATCTTGCAATAATCAGGTTACATACAAATCCTAAAACCATAATTAATGCAATAACCATTGGGAATAATGTTTGTGCCTGAGCAGTAATCGCTTCAGAAATAGGTGTAACCCCTTCTAACCCAAAACCACTCGCAAACAATGATTGAAATCCATTCAAAGCTCCTTGTGCAGCAGAAGAACCTATCCCAAAAATCAAGAATCCAACAATTGTTTTAATCGTTCCCGAAATAACTTGAGCAGCAGATTTCTTTTGAATCAATAATCCAATAAGTGCCATCAATCCAACAAGTAACGATGCTTCCCCTAATAAATCATAAACAACAAACTCTAGTATAAACATATTCTTTCCTCCTCTTCCTAATTATTTTCAGCAAAATACTTTTTGAGTTCGCTCTCAATATAATCAACATCCATGATATCTTTAACTCCAATAACATAGGCTGATGAACCTTTAAATTCATCAACTAAGTCATCCATTGTAATAATAATATCTGTCTTCTGTTGACCTGCAAAACCACTAAATGCATCATGTGTAACGTCTAATGGAAAATTATTTTTCATAATTAATTTATCAACTTTGATTTTTAACATCAAAGAGCTCCCCATCCCTGTACGACACATAATTAATGCTGTTTTTCTAGCCATTTTTTATTCTCCTTTCACATTTGTTTCATTTTCTTTGATATATTTGATCAATTGTTCAGCTTCAGTTGCACGAGACAAGATATTCATAAACTCTTTTCTCTCCAAAAATTCTGCAAGGTCTGATAATGCAACCAAATGCGAAGTTGAATCAATTGTAGCCAGTGTAAAAACAAATCTAACAGGATCATTATTGGCGTTGCCAAATTCTACAGGTGTTTTTAATCTCACCAATGACATTCCAGTACGTAAGACTCCTTGATTATTCGTTGCATGTGCAAGGGCTACACCTTTGGTAATGACAATATAAGGTCCATATTCCTTGACACTATGTATTGATGCCTGAATATAATCATCTGTTATATATTCTTGTTCAGCCAATATCTTACCCGAGGCACGAATGGCTTCCTGCCAATCTGGAACATCAATATTCAATTGAATTGTTTGATCCGTTAATAATTCACTAAGCATTTTATATTCCCCCATTGTTCTTTCTAAACTATTTTCATTAGGTTTTATTTTTTGATACAGTTCAGTTAATTCATTAATTAATTTAGAATCGTCTTTATCTTTCATATAGTGATCCATTAAGATAGATAATTCTTTTGTAATTGAATCTTCTTGATTAATAATTTCAAATCCCAATTCAGATAACTTCTTTCTAATGTTATTGTTATCCTCATCTGTAAGTATTGGATGAACTCTCACATGTGGAACTATTGATTCTAATGGAACTGTTGTAATAATGAGATCAATTGGATACTTTCCTAAATAGTACTGTAACTGATGTAAAGCAGTACAAGCTTGAATTTTTAATTTAAAGTATCTATTTAATGATGAAACGACCAGTTCTGAGGTTCCTAATCCTGTTGAACAGACCACTAATATATTAGGAATTTCTTTAGATTTTTGACTTCTTCGATTAATAGCAGCAGCAAAGTGAAGAAGAACATAAGTCATTTCATCATCATTAAATCGAATATAACCTTGATCTTGTGTATCATTAATAAACAGTGATAAAATCTGATACAGATTGGGATAACTTTCAATCAAATCCTCTTTTAAAGGATTCTCAATAACCATATCATTCTTATAACGATAACGACATGCTCTTAAATGTTGAATAAGTCCATCTAACAATCGTTTATCTTGTTTTAAATCAACCTTCAAGATATTTCCCACATGAATAATCATATTAATTGCGTAGTACTCTACAAGTGCATGACTACCAACATCATCTTCATTTAAATAACTTGATTTCCCGCCTAAATGGATAGCGACATAGATAATTTCTGTTTCTGGGAGTTTTAATTCAAACTGTCTATTGATTTCATGGACGATTTCACTAGCCATTTGGTAAGGGAGTGGATCAATATCTGTATAATGAGATGCTTCATGACTTTCTGAAATATGATGACTTTGATAACGTTTAATTGATAAAGCAATATGAATACTTAATCCTTCAAAAGCGATATCAGTTAACCAAATACCATATTTCTTTTCAGCTTTTGTCACAATTGTTTTAATGGTTTCAACATCTATATCTTTAAACCATTCTATAAAAATAAAATCTTTATAATGATCTAATTTTGTAGAAGAACGAATAAGTTCACTTAAATAAGCACGTCTTTGTTTTTCAGTAGCATCAATATAAATGCCTTTTCCTTTTAAAGAAACAAGTGGAATATGTCTTTTATGACACCATTTTTTAATTTCAATAAAATCACTATTGATTGTCCCTCGACTTACAAAATATTTATCAGCAAATTGCTGAATTGTCATCTTATCAGTTGCCCAACATAAGTCATAAAGAATCATAATCATTCTTTCTTCTGAAGAAATCTTAATTTCATAATAATCATTATCCATCTCTTCTAATCTTAAATCTTGAATTTCATCTTGATTAATCATAAGATGTGCAATGTTATTTTTGATCATTAATCCCTGGTGTTGTAACTTTGTTGAAATATAGTCCGCAATAACATCTAAATCATATCGAATTGTTCTTTCACCAACATTAAATTTTTGAGCACTTGTTCCAATATGGATAGAACCATCATTCACAAGTGTATTGAGCATGTGCTTTTGTCGTATGTTCATATTTATCCTTCCTACCTCAATTATTTACTTTTGAGACTTTTTATTCAAGTTCAACATTTTTCAACAATTTTTTTGAAAAAATAGACTTATGTTTCCTATTCTATCACAACTTGGAATGTGGATAATAACATATCACCTATTGTTTTAACCAAAAACTTTTTGATAGTCTTTTATAAACTTTTCTACACCAATATCAGTTAATGGATGTTGTATCATTTGCATAATGATTTGATATGGTACAGTTGCAATATCAGCACCTAATCTTGCACATTCTATAACGTGTATAGGATGACGTATGCTAGCACAGATGACCTCAGTTTCAAATCCATATTGATTAAAAATCTGCATAATATCTGCCACCAAATCAATTCCCGATGCTGAAATATCATCCAATCTTCCTAAGAATGGCGATACATAAGTTGCTCCAGCAATGGCTGCTAATAAAGCCTGTGTGGCACTAAAGACAAGAGTCACATTTGTTGAAATACCCTCTTGTGATAAGATTTTAACTGCTTTTAAACCTTCTTCACACATTGGTATCTTCACAACCATATTCTTATGAATCTTAGCAATCTCTCTTGCCTCAATAACCATATCTTCAGCTTGGGTTGTTGTTGCTTTGACTTCACCACTAATAGGTCCATCTACAATCTCTGTAATCTCTTTAATCACTTCTTTAAAATCTCTTCCTTCTTTAGCAATCAATGATGGATTGGTTGTTACCCCACAAATGACACCTAAATCATTTGCTTTTTGAATTTCTTCTATGTTTGCAGTATCAATAAATAATTTCATAACTCTCCTCCTATCTTCTATATTTATTATCTAATCTCTTTTCATATTCTACAAGTTCAGTCTTTTTCAAGATTTTTTTGAAAAAATTGAACTCATTTTAATAAAAAAAAACAGAATGATTTCTATCATTCTGATCTTTTTAACAATAATATTCCTATCAATACAATGCCACTTCCCATAACCATACCAACAATATATATCAAATTGGGTATCGTTTTCATAAATCTATCAATAACTGATAAAATGCTACAAATAAGAAAACCAAATAAGAAACACAACTGTGAACATCTTTTCATCTATTCTTTATTCATAAAAGATTCTATTCCTGCAGTAATGATTGCTACAACTGGGAAGATAATCCACCCTGGATGCCACCATCCTTGAGTAAATCCCATGACCAAATAAATCATTGCTGCTAAAGGCATTGTCATAGCATATAGACTCTTTTCCTCTTTCTTTTGTTCTGTTATATATTTCCTGTTTTGAACAAGAAAACGATACATTCCATCTTTAATACCTTGATAGATAAATATAAAAACAGATATCGCAACACAAACAAATAAGATCATACCAGATAGATATTCATTCTTTACATATTCTTCAACAAACACTGTCATAGCAACTGCAAATATAATAAAGAAAACACCAAATGCTATAGACATCCCAAATTTTGATTTAAAATTCATGTACTGATTTTGTATATCCTGCAAATCATTAAAACTCATATTAATTTCTTTTTTCTCAAGCTCTGAATACCCTTCACATGACATACCCGTTATGATTAAAACCCCAACTGCCAATGCAACAATCAACAGCATAATCATTGTCCCTATCATTTCATACTGCTTATCACTCATAAGAATTGGAAAAATAACAGAAAGAATAATCGCTGATACTGCTCCCCCAATACGTAATCCAAAATGTCTCTTGAAATTCATATACTCTTTTATTTTTTGACTATTCATAAAATATTTTGATTCCGCTCTTTGATCATCTGGAACAGATTCATGACTATCTTTAATTAAATAATCAATAGTCACACCAAACAAGTCACTAATTAAAATGAGTTTATCCATTTCTGGATACCCTGCACCTGATTCCCACTTACTGACTGCCTGTCTAGAAACATGAAGTTTTTCTGCCAATGCTTCTTGTGACAATCCTTTTTCTTTTCTTAAACTTTGTAATTTCATTCCGAAATCCATATATCCTCACCTCACATATATCTTATAAAATATCGTTTGTATTCTCTACCAACATCAACTTGCTTTTTGTCAACGTTAGGTTGCAAATGCTATTTTTTAAGCTAGCAACCTTATTTTAACATATTTTATTATTAAAAATATGAAAAATGTGTTAAAGTATTAATTGGTGATAAAAATGATAAAGGAATTTCAAAAATTATTAAAAGAAAAGAATTTAAGCTATTATATTGTCCCTACTGATGATGATCATCAATCAGAAACAGTTGGAGACCATTTCCAATCACGTGCCTATTTAAGTGGCTTTACAGGGAGTGCTGGTATTTTGTTAGTGAAACAAGATGCTGCTTACTTATGGACAGATGGAAGATACTTCATTCAAGCTGCAAAACAACTTGAAGAGGGAATTACACTTATGAAGATGTCACAAAAAGGTGTCCCAACTCTGTTAGAGTTTTTAAGTCAGGATGTGCAACCTCATGACATCATTGCATTTGATGGTCAAACAATGAATGCACAATTTGTTTTAGATTTAGAAGAAGTGTTAGAAGATGTTGAACATGATATCGAATGTATAGATCTTTTAGATGAATTCTGGACTCAGCGTCCTGCTATGTCTTGTCAAAAAGCATACATCTATGATTTGAAGTACAATGGTTTATCTGCTCATGAGAAAATTGAAATTATTCAAGAGTACATGAAAGAAAACAATTGCACATCTCATATTGTCACTCCATTGGATGATATTGCTTGGATATTTAATCTTCGTGGTGGGGACATTCCTTGTTCTCCAACCGCCCTTGCTTTTGCATTAATTACACTTGATCAATCTTATCTTTATTTACAAAAAGAAGCATATGATCAATCTATGGTTGATGCTTACTTACAAGAACAGGTTATTATTAAGGATTATTATCAAATCTATCAAGATGTTATGAAATTAGAAGGTTCTGTATTATTAAATACTCAGCAGATCAATTACGAATTATTTAATTTGATTTCATGTGATATTGTTAATGGTATGAATCCTTCACAAGCTTTTAAAGCTATTAAAAATGATGTAGAGATTGAGAATACAAAAAATGCCCATATTAAAGATGGTGTTGCTATGACGAAATTCATGTATTGGTTAAAAAAGAATTATGGTAAAATTCCAATGGATGAAATCAGTATTTCAGATAAAGTGGCAGAATTGAGACAACAACAGGATTTATTTGTAGATTTGAGTTTTACAACAATTTGTGCATTTAATAAAAATGCAGCATTAATGCATTACCACGCTACACAAGAAGATCATTCAAAAGTTGAAGGTAATGGTTTCTTACTTATTGATAGTGGTGGGCAATATTTAGATGGGACAACTGATATTACAAGAACTTATGCATTAGGTCATATTTCTCCAATTCAAAAGAAACATTTTACAATGGTCTTGCAAGGCATGTTAGCATTACAGAATGCTCATTTCCTTTATGGAGCAACTGGCATTAGTTTAGATATTCTAGCAAGAACACCTATGTGGGAAGAAGATATTGATTATCAATGTGGTACTGGACATGGGGTTGGACATTTCTTAAATGTTCATGAAGGACCTCAGGGTATTCGTCCTCGCCCTCGCTTACAAGGCGAAGAATGTAAACTAGAAGCAGGTATGATTGTGACTGATGAACCTGGTATTTATTTAGAAGGACAATATGGTATCCGTATTGAAAATGAGTTGTTATGCGTTGATGGAGTAGAAAATGAATATGGTCAATTCATGCATTTTGATGTTTTGACTGTTGCTCCTATTGATTTAGATGCTATTGATGTTGAGATATTAACATATAAAGAAAAGAAATGGTTAAATGACTATCATCAACAAGTTTACAACAAAGTCTCTCCTTTCTTAAGTGAAGAAGAGAAAATATGGTTAAAAGAGTATACAAAAGAAATTTAGCAGATAAAAATCTGCTTTTTTCATGCAACCAAATATAACATAACTTGTTAATGGTGATTGGTGGATAAACATGAAAAGAAGAGTATACTTAAAACTATAGGGAGGTATGAAAAATATGATAAGTAAGAATTTAATGTTTCTAAGAAATGCACATCATTTTACACTAGAATATGTCGCAGAAAAAATAGGTGTTTCTAGACAAGCTGTTGCAAAGTGGGAAAATGGGGAGTCTATACCAGACTTAATGAATTCTATGGCACTTGCCAATCTTTATGGTGTCACTATTGATGATTTGGTACACCACGATCATGATAAAAAGGGATATGCTGTTCCACCTGTTGGCAAACATATCTTTGGAAATGTCACTGTTGGGGAACGTGGTCAAATTGTTATTCCTAAAAAAGCAAGAGATATCTTTGATTTTCAACCAGGTGAGAACTTAATTATTTTAGGTGATGAAGAACAAGGTGGTCTAGCTCTTGTGAAAAGTAGTACATTTATGAAGATGGCTGAAGATATTCTTGCTATGGGAGGTATCCAAAATGATAGCAATCAAGACAAATCATCTTTGTAAAAGTTATAAAAATTGTGATGCTGTTAAAAATTTGAATTTAGAAATTCAAGATGGTGAACTTTATTCCTTATTAGGTGTCAATGGTGCAGGAAAAACAACAACAATTAAAATGTTATCATGTTTGACTCAGCCAACGCAAGGATGTGCAACTATCTATGGATTTGACTTAATCAAAGATGCCCAAAATATTAAACAAATCATTAATGTTTCACCCCAAGAAACAGCTATTGCACCTATGTTAAGTGTTAAAGAAAATCTTGAGTTTATTTGTGAAATCTATGGTTTTTGTCAAAATCAAGCACAACAAAAAACTGTAGAAATTATGAAAGATTTACAATTATCACAAATAGCTAATCAAAGAGCTGGAACATTGTCAGGTGGATGGCAAAGACGCTTATCTATTGCAATGGCTTTGATTAGTGAACCTAAAATTCTCTTTTTAGATGAACCCACATTAGGTCTTGATGTGATTGCAAGAAGAGAGTTATGGGATTTTATCAAAAAACTAAAACAAAAGATGACGATTATTTTAACGACTCATTATTTAGAAGAAGCTGAAAACTTGAGTGATCATATTGGAATTATGAACCAAGGACAATTCATTATATCAGGAAGCGTAAAAGAATTATTGAAACAGGCAAATACTGATAATTTTGAGGATGCATTTATTCAATTGAGCCATCAGGAGGCACTATTATGAAAACTCTTATTTTTGCTAAACGTAATATGAAAGAAATTTCTCGGGATTTATTAAGTTTGTTTTTTGGAGTCGCTTTCCCAATTTTATTATTGTTATTATTAACACTTATTCAATCAAATATCCCTGGAGATGCTGGTCCATTTGCTATTGAGAAGTTAGCTCCTGGTATTGCTATCTTTAGTCTTTCCTTTGTATCACTTTTTTCTGGTTTATTAATTTCTAAAGATCGCTACAGTTCTTTTATGTTAAGATTAAAAAGTTCACCAATGAAAGCAAGTGATTTTATTTTTGGTTATATCTTGCCATTAATTCCTATGGCAATCATCCAAACAACTGTTTGCTTTCTATGTGCACTATGTTTAGGTTTAAAGGCTGATATATCAATTATTTATGCAATACTTGCATCACTTCCTGCTGCTCTTCTTTTTATAGGAATGGGGATTTTATGTGGCTCACTATTTAATGAAAAACAAGTTGGTGGTGCTTGTGGAGCTTTATTAACAAATATAAGTGCTTGGCTATCAGGAATATGGTTTGATGTTGCACTTGTTGGGGGATGGTTTGAAACAATAGCAAATGCTTTACCTTTTGTACATGCTGTCAATGTTGGAAGATTTATTATTGCTCATGATTATACACAGGTTTTCCCTGAACTCTTATGGGTAATAGGTTATACAATTGTTATTATTGGAGTATCAATATATATCTTTATGAAGAAAGTGAATCATTAAAGTAAAAAGTATGATCATGAGTTGTTTCTTAATGAAACATATTCATATCATACTTTTTTGTTTCTAACTGATTGAAAAAATCATCTGCCCATTTCTTCATCATTTCTGATGATTTCAAATGCAAGCTTCTTATGAACTTTGTTATAAAATAAATACCTAAAACAATCATTATTCCTGCGACTAAACATAACAGCCTATTTTCAATTGCTGTTAAAGTATCTAATATAACCAATGATGCATTTAAAGCACTGACTGCATTTATAATCTGTTTAAATTTATATTCTGGTAAAAAGAATCCCATGTACCCTAAAAACATAACGACAAAACCAGCATATTGCTGAGGAATTAAATATTGAAAGAAAATAAAAAAGATTATAATTCCAACTAAAGTTCCTACAAATCGATGTTTTATTCTTGTTAATGTTTCAGTAAATTCTAATTGCGTTAATGACATAACTACAATACTTATCCACAATGGCTTACTTATCTCAAATAAGCTTCCAATTAACATAGCTAGAGAGACTCCGAATGACATTCTTAAAAGATAACTTCGATTGACCTGACAGCGTAATATTTGCTGTCTCACCCTTATTTTACCACCATAACCATGACGATACCAATTCAAAACAACACAGCCACCAACAAATATTCCTCCAACAATACCAGCTGTAGCTCGCATTGGAAATTGACTCCAAGAAACAACAGTTGATTGACTAAAAACAAAACAAAGCAAAAAAGTAATATTGGTTTGATATTCAAGTGGTTCATTAGCCAAAAGTATAATTAAAGATAAAAAGATAAAATTACATCCAAAGGCTAACCACGGATTGACAGCACTTAACTGAGCTACAAACGTGCTTCCACCATACAATATGACAATAATCCAAAACATTGTCCATGGCTTTATATCAAGATTACACATTGGCAGCATCGTAAAACCAACACTAATAGCAACACCAAGCAGTGTATTTTCAACACCAAATAAAGTCTGAAATACGATAATAAAAGCTAAACTAATGAGAAAGCGAAAAGCATTATGAATAATCTTCCATAGAAGACTTTCTTTATTAATGAAACTCATTTTTATCATCCTTTCTATAATACTTGATTTTCAAAGTCTAATCTATTATGATAATAATATAGTAAATTATTATAGATAGTAAACTTTTATTTACTATTATATTCAAGTTATTCAGAATGTCAATAGGCATTCATATGGGAGGACACTATGAATAATACACTACATAAAAACATTATCCACATCTTACCACATTGGCATTATAAAGTAGAAAGAAGCATTAAACAAAATCAAAAACATAAAAATATGAGTTATGAAACTTATTTTTGTTTACTTATTTTAGAAAAAGATGGTCTTATGAAGATGAGTGAAATCGCTAAAAGATTACGCTTAAGCAAACAACATGCCACACAAATGATAGATAAACTTTATCAATATGAGCTCATTGAAAGACAAGATGATCCTAATGATCGTCGCAGTATTCTTATATGTATTAATAAAAATGGTCAACAATTTCTTAAAGAAAACCCTCTAGATACAACACCTTTACAAGAACAAATTCAACAACATCTTACCCCTCAAGAACAAGAAGAGTTTAATCAATCGATTGCAACCTTATTAAGATTACTTAAAAAATGGGATTAAAAAATTCAAGATTACTAATGTATTCTTGAATCAATCTTGTTTATTCTTCCTTATTTTTCTTTTCATTCATATATTTTTGAATATAGTCAAGAGTCCTATTTATTCTCTTCTTCACAGAACGTTCATGCATAAAATGAACTAATTTTCCTTTTGATGCACCTTTTGCAACATATTCTTCTTTATAAACAACTGTGAAATTTTCATCATCTTCTTGACGAATCTTATATGAAATAGTTGTTACACCATTATCACTTGTCACTTTCAGGCAATATTCATTTGGAACATCATATTTTACAATTTTAGCCTTAGCAATTGTTTCTTTTTTATTCATGATTTTCTTTTTATAAGAATATCCTTCTTTTAATTTTTCTTCTGCTATAGTTTTACCAGTTGAAGATAATATATCTTCTTTAATCCCCTCTATTAGAACATCAAAAAATTCTTTACATTTTCCATACATTTGTCTTTCTATTTGCATAATTTATACCTCATCTTTCCCTCATTAAATTCAAACTTTCTCATAAATTATTTCATTTTCCTTATTTATAATAATACGCTATTTTTATAAATAATCAATGTTAAGTACCCTAGCAAAATAGTTAACTGATTGAATAAAAGAAACCTCGATGACTTCCTTTTAAATTTGCAATATTCGAATTTTATCTAAAATGTCGATTCATTCCAATTTACATAACAATCCAACACTTGTTGCCCAATCACTTCATTTTTTCCTTCAATCTGATCAATTACAATCCTAGCAGCTTCAAGCCCTTCTTCAAAAGCTGGCTGAACAATAGTTGTAATACTAGGTGATGAGAAATTCACCCATTCCATATTATCAAAACCCATGAGTCCAAGTTGTGGCATATGTTTACGATGATATTTTAAAGCAATAAATACTGTTGGTAAAGCCCAGCAATTAGGCACAAACACTAATGTTTTTTTGTTTAAATCTAGCCGCTCATCAATAAAGTCAGCAATGACTTCTGGTTTCACCTGATCATTTTCAATAATCAATGTCTCATAATCTTTTTCATGGTCTGCTAAAGCATCTACAAAACCACTTGTTCTTTCTAATCTTGTACTAATTAATTGAGGATCAGCAGTAATCATATAGTATTTTTCATAACCTTTCTCAATACATCTGACTGTTGCATCATAAGTTGCTTCATAGTTATTTGTTTTGACCCACTTTGTTTTCATATCATACAATTTACTATCAAAGAAAACCATAGGTTTCCCTAAACTCTCTAATCTCTTTGATATCTTTCTAAATTGAGCAGTTGGTTGAATAATAAAGCCATCCACTCCCATTGATAACATTCTTTCTACATAGTTTTCTTCTCTTTGATGATTATAATCACTATTCCCTACAATAATCTGATATCCATTACGACTTGCTTCAGACTCTATACCTTTGACAATCTGATTAGAAAACGAATTTGTAATATCACCAATTAATATTCCTATTAATTTACTATTCTTAGAATTTAAACTTCTGGCGACAATACTTGGACAATAATTTGTTTCTCTTATTACCTGTTCAATTCTTTGTTTTGTTTCTTCAGACATTTTTTCTGTTTTTCCATTCAAATAGAAAGAAACAGTTGTTTTTGACGTTCCAGCCATTTCAGCAATATCTTTAATTGTGATTTTGCTTTTTTTCATCTCAATTACCTCTCTTTGAAGTTCATGTTATTATTTTAACACAACCAATCTATTTAGTAAACGTGTTTACTAAAGGGTTTTCATTGATTATAGCCATAAACTTCTATTTGTGTTATAGCAGCAAATACGGCCTTCTCATCAGCCTTTTTAAATTGATAAAATCTTATCCATTCGACATCTTCTTCATCAACAGAAAATGTTTGCACATGGGATACTTTTTGTAATGAAAAATGAGAACAATGATGATTTGAATATTCTAAACTGATATTTTGGAAATAACTATCATGAGGGAAATCCGCTCTTAAATAAATATGAATATCCTGAACATTCACCTTTCTTCCAAAATGAATTGTCAATGTTGCTTGAGGATTCTGCTGATAACTCCATGATGTAAAAGGCCAACGTCCATGTTCTGTATTAAAGGTTAGTCCATCAATAACATTTTTAGGCTGAAATACTGGTGATAATGAACAATCTTCTGAAGAAGTCGCATGTGGATAAACATTTAGTAAGTAAACTTGATCACTGGTATTTAGTGCTAAGTTCTGATAGGCATTGATTTGCTGATAACTTGCCTTTGATACTCTGATAAGATGTTTCTTGTTATAAAAAGCTTTGTAACTATAAGATTTTCTTTCATTTCCACAAGGAATAAAATATTGGAATATTCCTTCTTTGATATAAATCATAGATGATATTATTGCATCATCTACCTGTACATTTAAATAAACTGGGACTTGATCAGGATAAATACATATATGATCTCCTTCTACATATTCATTATTATAAAATAATATCAATTCATTTTCTCCATTTAATAACGCTTTCACTTGATCTTGATTTTTAATTTCTATCTTCATTCAATCTCTCCTTTATAGAAAAAGAAAGACATTAGTCTTTCTTATAAACTGGGTAATCAACAAAAGTTATATTATTCATTGCAACACCCTCTGTTTCAAATACAATAATTTGATTCATTCCTTTTTTTAATAATGGTCCTGGCAAGTATAGATATTCAATAGGTCCTCTTGACCAATATCTTCCTAAATGGAATCCATTGATAAAGATACATCCTTTACCTAATTGATGACAATCAATAAATGTATCTTGACATTCATCAACATTGAAAACAAATTCATAGAATGAAGGTGTATTTTCTTGCCAACCTTTATCAAAGTTAATATTTTCAATATTATTTAATGGTAAAGGATATTGTTGCCAATCTGTTTCAAAATGGATATCAACCATCACTCCAGAACGAATTCCTTTCTTTTGAGTTGGTGATAACAATTTATAACCATAGTTCACTCTACCCATATTCTCTACTAAAATAGAAAGTTCATTTGATTCAGCAAAATAGACTGGGAATTCTTTACCAATTTCTTCTTGATTTTGTGTGATAATATGTTCTCCATCCTTATAAACTTGAATACGATCACTTGCTTCTATGACTTTAACTTTTTCTTCTTGATGAAATCCTTTGACTTGTGTCTTATACAACACATATCCATATCCTTCCCCTAATTGTTCTAAAGTTTGAGGAAAAACACTTCTTTGACATTCTGATATATCTTCTAATGTTTCAAATAATGATACTTTTCTATTGAGTGGAATAGTTCCATAAGATTTTTTCTCTCGCATACGTGGTTCCATTTGCTGAATATCGGGAAACAATTCTTTCATTACTTTTTTAACACATTGATATTTTTCAGTTATGTCTCCTGCTTCAGTTAATAAAGCATCATAGTCATAAGATGTTACTTGTGGTAAATCTTTTTGTCCACGAGCTGAACATCCATTCATAAAACCAAAGTTTGTACCACCATGAAACATATAAAGATTGATACTCCCACGTGTTAGTAATTCCTTAACACAATTTGCCAAGTCTTGTGCATCTCTTGTGATAATTTCTTCACCCCAGCGATTGAACCAACCATCCCAAAATTCCATTGACATGAGTGGCCATTTCTTTTGATGATTTGCCATAAATTGTTCAAGGACATCTAGATTTTCATGAGAATGTGAACCAAAGTTTGCAGTGACAAGTACATCATCATCAATAAGACTTCCTGATTCTAATGCTTGTTGCCATGAGCCATCCGATGTAAACAATGGAACTTCTACACCTAAATCTAACATGATTTTCTTTAACTTTTTTAAATAAGTTTTATTATTAGAAAAAGATCCAAATTCATTTTCTACCTGCATCATAATAATAGGTCCACCCTGTGTTGATTGTAAAGATGTTAACATTGGTAAAAGAACTTCATAATAGTTTTTAACTTTTTCTAAATATCGAGGACAATCACTTCTTAAATGAAGATTATCATACGTTAATAACCAAGCAGGTAATCCCCCAAACTCCCACTCAGCACAAATATATGGAGATGGTCTCACAATCACCATCAATTCCATTTCTTGTGCTTTTTTAATAAATGAGACAACATCTTTAATACCCTGAAAATCAAATTCTCCCTCTTTAGGTTCATGTAAGTTCCAAGGTATATATGTTTCTACAGTATTAAAGCCTAGAGCTTTTAAATTATATAAACTATCTTCCCAATGTTTGGGAACAATTCTAAAATAATGAATCGCACCAGACAATATTTTTATGGGTTTCCCATCAACAATAAATTCATCCTTAATTTCAAATGTTTTCATATTCTCTCCTACCAGCATGTTTCCCACTCTGGATTTAATAAACGATAGATGGCTTCCATATAGAAGTAATCACCCCATAGGTTTTCTTCATCAACACCTTTATTTTCTGCATAAGCATAGACTCCATGTTTCAATAAACCTTCATAATCTTCATCACTTTGTGAAGTATAATTTGTTGACAAAGCATACAACATCCCTTCAGCAATCATTTTCGCATCACTACGATATCCTATTTTTTCTACTTCTAATAAACCACATGCTGCAATGGCAAGTGCTGAACT